>JBDRSI010000262.1:0-7509 GCA_043825055.1 Verrucomicrobiota bacterium | reverse complement strand
AAACGAGTCCCCCGCTCGGCAAGGCGGTCAATTGCCGGCGTATGCAGGTTCCGGTTTGCGGCGCAACTCAGCGCGCCGGCTTCCTGTTGGTCGGTGAAAATGTACAGAATGTTGGGCCTGATCGGCATTGCTGTTCTCCTGGATGCTGTTGAGCAACAGTATTATTGAGACAAACTTGGAGACACCAAATTTTATCGGTTCCCCGCCATTTGCATTTGTGTTTAAGCATAGACGATATCGAATTTGGTCGTCAACACTTGAAAATGAAAATGTTATGTATCCATTGAGAATCGGTAATTTGCCGGAAATATGCCGTGGGTTTGTCTTTTGCGGCTTGACTCAGGTGCGGCAAAAGGAAAAACTGAGTTTGTTTTTTTGAGAGCACATCCGCTGGACGCGCATTCCGGATGTGCTGGCGGATGGCAACTTTTGAAATCGTCTTCTGTTAAACACATTGCTCCCATGAAGACCCCACGCCAACGGCTGGACCAATTACTGGTTATGCGCGGCCTGGCAGAAAGCCGCTCCAGGGCCCAGCGTCTAATCTTGGCCGGAACGGTGCGTGCGGATGGCCAGCCGGCGCTTAAACCGGGCCAGGAATTTACGGCGGAAGTTGTTCTTGCCGTTGCCGCGCCGGAGCGGTTTGTCGGCCGCGGCGGTGAGAAACTGGAAAAAGCCTTCGAAGTCTTTGCCCTGGACGTTCGGGATAAAATCTGCCTGGATGTGGGCGCCTCCACGGGCGGATTTACCGATTGCCTGCTTCAGCACGGGGCCGTCAAAGTGTTTGCGGTGGACGTCGGCAAAGGACAACTGCACTGGAAGCTCCGGCAGGATCCGCGGGTGGTTATTATGGAGCAAGTGAATGCCCGCTATCTTAAGCCGGGCGATCTTGCCGCCGTGCCGGCTTTTGCCGCTGTAGATGTTTCCTTCATCTCATTGACAAAAGTCCTGCCGGCGGTTAATACTACTCTGTGCCGTAATGCGGCGCTCATCACGCTCATCAAGCCTCAATTTGAAGCCGGGCGCAAGGAGGTTTGCCGCGGGGGCGTTGTGCGCGACGCCGCCGTGCATGAACGGGTCGTGGCGAAGATTCGCGCCTTTGGCCAGACGGAATTGGGATTAGTGTGGCGGGGTGTCTGTGAATCGCCCATCCGGGGTCCTGCCGGTAATATCGAATTTTTGGCCTGCTGGGAAAAAGGAGATCATTTCACACAAAGACACGAAGGCACAAAGGTATGACGAAAAACGAAATCGGCAAGATTGTTGTCGATTGTGCCGTTCGGCTTCACGTGGAGCTGGGTCCGGGGCTGTTTGAGACGGTATACGAGGTGCTTCTCGCCCATGAACTCCAAGAGGCCAAGCTAAGGGTTGCTCGACAGGTTCCGATTCCCATAGAGTTTCACGGGATCCGATTCAACGAAGGTTTTCGTGCAGACATCATTGTTGAAGAAAAGGTGATTCTCGAACTGAAGTCTGTTGAAAGTGTTGGCAAGGCACACAAAAAACAGGTGTTGACTTATCTGCGTCTGACCGGCATGAAATTGGGGTACCTGCTGAACTTCGGCGAAAATCTGATGAAGGACGGAATATCTCGTATCATTAATGGTTCGGTCGAATAATTCTTTGTGCCTCAGTGGCTTTGTGTGAGAACATAACCATGAAACCCATCGGAATATTTGCCAATGGCTCCAAACCCTCGGCGTCGGACGTGCTGGGCCGGTTTGCGGAAACAGCCCGGCGGCTTGGCTTGCGGCTGGCGGCCGAGCCGGAAGCCGCCCGTTTTCTACCGGGCGTGCGCCGCCTGGCGCCGGAAAAACTGATCCGGGCCATTTCACTCCTGATGGTGTTCGGCGGGGACGGCACCATGCTGAGGGCCATGCGCCTGCTTAGGGGTAAGCCCATTCCGGTGCTTGGTGTTAACCTGGGAAGCCTGGGGTTTCTGACAAGCGTTGCCCAGCAAGATGCCGGGCGGGCCCTGGAATGCGTGGCAACGGGACGGTATACCGTGGCCGGCCGCGCGTTGGCTGAATGTGTGGTTACACGCGCCGGCCGGATCATCAGCCGCTATCGCGCGCTGAATGACATCGTCATTGACCGCGGGGCGTGTTACCGGATCGTGACATTGGATATGCGCCTTGACGGCGAAGCGGTGTCGTCCTTCATGTGCGATGGGCTCATCGTCTCCACGCCCACTGGCAGTACGGGGCATTCGCTATCGGCCGGCGGACCAATCCTGCACCCCGGTACCGCCGCGTTCGTTGTCAGCCTGATCTGCCCACACACGCTCAGCACGCGAGCGCTGGTGATTCCGGATGAAAAGCTGATTACCGTCCGGGTGGCCAAAAGCATGGGCGACCTGTTGCTTTCCGTGGACGGCCAGATAGGCGAAAGGCTCAAGCCGGGGGACCAGGTGAAAATCCGGCGCAGTAAAACCTCGGCCCACTTTGTACACCTGCCGGATTACAGCTACTTCACGGTCCTGCGCCAGAAACTGCACTGGCGCGGCTCGACCCTGGCCTGAAACAAAACGTGCGCCTTCGGTGGACAAGTCAAAAGAAAAATTAGATCATTACACACAAAGGCACGAAGGCACAAAGGTATGACGGAAAGCGACAATCGGAAAGATTATTGCCGCTTGTGTTGTTTGGCTACACACTTTAATGGTTCGGTCGAATAATTCTTTGTGCCTCAGTGGCTTTGTGTGAGAAAAAAGGAGCGGCATCATGGCTTCGGTCAGCGAATGGATTGTCAGGGAATATTTCGAACAGCAGGGTTACATGGTCATTCAGCCCTGCAAGTATTTCGTCACCGGCCGTCCCAAGCGGATGGACGAGGAAATTGATCTGATCGTGGATCACCCGCTGATCACCGAACAGCGCCTGCCGGACACCATGCTCTGGACCACGGAGAATCTGAAAACCGTTCCGCGGGCGGTTGTCGGCGTATATGGCTGGCACACGGAACGCGTCTATCCCGCCATGCTGGAGCACATCCCCGAAATCGTGCGCTTCGCCAGTGCGGACGCAGTACGCTCGGCGGCGCGGCGGCTGGGTCAGCCAAACTTTGCCAAAATTCTCTGCCTGCCCCAACTCCCGGTCTCGGAAAAACTGCGGAACGACACCCTGAACCTGCTGAAGCAGAAAGGCATTGATGGGGTGCTTTCGTTCCGCACCATGCTGTTGGAACTGTTGGAGGGCGTGGACACCAACAAAAACTACGAGAAGTCGGACCTCCTGCAGATCCTGCGCATTCTGAAAAACTACGATCTATTGAAGGCGCCGCAATTGGAGTTGTTCGCCCTCCGCAAACGCCGCGCGCGCCGGACCGCCGCCGCATCGGCCAATTAGACGGAATTTATGATTTATGATTGCTGATTGCTGATGGGACAGAGGGCGGCACGCCGTTAGCCTTGAATGTCTCCTCGTGACATCAATCGTTTCTGCAATCATCAATCCGCAATCAATAATCCGCAATTCTTAATAATGAAAGCCTGCCCTGTGGATTCCCGCACAGCCTATATTGCGCTCAATATGATGGAGGACATCGGGCCAGTCAGCGTCCGGGCCCTGGTAACCGCGCTCGGTTCGCCCCAAGCCATCTTCCAGGCCGACAAGGGCGATTTGCTCAAGGCAGAAGGCCTCGGCCCGGCCCTGGTCGCAAAGATAGTTAGCCGGCGCGGATGCCTCCGACCGGATGAGGAACTGGCGCGCGCCCGCAAGCGGGGATATGAAATCATCACGCCGGCGGATGCCGCCTATCCCAAGCCGCTGCTGACGATCCATGATCCGCCGCTGGCGCTCTATGTCTGGGGAACGTTGGCGCCGGACGACAAACGCGCCATTGCCGTGGTAGGATCCCGGCATACCACCCTGTACGGACGCGAGACGGCCGAAAAATTTGCCTTCCATCTGGCCAAGACCGGCTTTGTCGTGGTAAGCGGGCTGGCGCGTGGCATTGACACCGCCGCGCACCGCGGCGCCCTGCAAGGCGGCGGCCGGACGTTAGCCGTGCTCGGCGGCGCGCTGGATTGCCTGTATCCCGAGGAAAACGCCGAGCTAGCCCAAGCCGTGGCCCGCCAGGGCGCGGTGCTTAGCGAATTTCCGCTGGGCCGTCAACCCGATAAAACCACGTTCCCCATGCGCAACCGCATCGTCAGCGGCCTTTGCATGGGCGTCCTCGTGGTGGAAGCGGGACCAACCAGCGGCGCGCTAATTACCGCCAGCCAGGCGCTTGATCAAGGCCGGTGCGTGTTTGCCGTTCCCGGCCGGATTGACTCACCCGCCTCCAAGGGCAGTCACCAGTTGATCAAACAAGGCGCGTGCCTGGTTGAGAGCGTGGACGATATCCTTGAGGAATTTGAATTCCTGATTCCGCCGGCTTGCCAGGGCGCCTCCGCAAACCTTCCGCCGCTTAACCCGGACGAGGAAAAGATCATGCGCGCCCTGGCCGAGGAGGAACTGGATATGGATACCCTGACCAGGACAACGGGCGTGCCGGCCTCCGCCCTCAGCGTGCTGATCCTGGGACTCGAAATGAAGCGCGTGGTGCGCATGTTGCCGGGAAGGCGCGTGGCGCTGATCAGGAGATGAAACAAGCATGGTTCAAAGTTCAGTGGTTCACGGTTCAACGGTTGCCGATTTTCCGGCGTTTTTTTCAGTCGTGAGCCTTCCAACTGAACCGTGCCATAAATACAACTCCTTTGTCGCGTTAGTGTTTACATCCGCAAGATGATCGCTGTTTGCAGAGAACATTTCTTTCATTCGATGTTCGGTGTTCGATGTTGGATGTTCGATGTTTGCTTCGGTTGCGGCCGTGCCGCGTTGGAATGATTATTATGAGCGCTTTTATTATCAAGGAAGATCCTTGTATCGGACATTTCGTACGTTACCTGGATGGTGAGCGGAACGCCTCGGGGCATACCATCAGCAGTTACCTGGTTGACCTGGAGCAGTTTGTCCGGACCCAGTGGGGCACGGAAGCCCGGCCGCCCTATGCCTGGCCGGACGTGGATAAATTTTCCGCCCGCAAGTTCATCGTGCACTGCCAGAAACAGGCGGCCGTGGCCACGACGGTCAACCGGAAACTCTCCAGCCTGCGGTCGTTCTTCAAGTTCCTGAACCGGGAAGAACACGTTACGCAAAACCCGTTTGCCGGCATCATCTCACCCAAACGCGGAAAACCCCTGCCCAAGGTGCTGACACTCCAGGAAGTGACCCGCCTGCTGGAGGCGCCGCGCCAGGTGGCCGCGGAAGCGCTGGCCGAGTCGTCGGCTCCGGCCGGGGAGCCGGATGCCGCCAAGCGCCCCGCCTGCAACGCTGTGCGTAGCACTGCGGGCAGGTTATGGCTGAACTATGTCGTTAGCCGCGACACGGCGATCCTGGAAATCCTTTACAGCACCGGCATGCGGGTCAGCGAACTGGCGGGCATGAATGAAAGTGACATTGATATGCTCGCGAGCGTGGTTAAAGTCCGGGGCAAAGGCAAGAAGGAGCGGCTGTGTCTATTAGGTAAACCGGCCGTGAGAGCTATGCAGATTGCGCTGGAAAAACGCTCCACGCTGGCCGGGGCATCCAGGCGCGCTTGCCTCCCGCCCGTTTTCGTCGGCCATACGGGCGGCCGGTTAACCACGCGTTCGATTGAGCGGCTCATGAAACGGTACCTGGTCAGGGCCAACCTGGATCCCCACATGTCACCGCATGCCCTGCGGCATTCATTTGCCACGCACCTGCTGGATGCCGGCGCCGATTTGCGCAGTGTCCAGGAATTGCTTGGTCACGCCAGTCTTTCCACGACCCAGATTTACACCCACGTCACGGTGGAACGGCTTAAACAGGTTTATAACGAAGCCCACCCGCGGGCCTGAAGGCAAATGCAAAATGCAGAATGTAGAATGCAGAATTTATGGAAGGTTCCGAAGTTCAACTGTTCACGGTTCAGCGGTTGGTAGCGGCGAACGACAATTAAGAAAAAGATTGCACAAGCAGTGTTTGATGTGCATTGTTCCCTTGTTCTTTTGATTTAAATTCTGCATTCTGCATTCTTAATTCTGCATTTCTTCCTATGCTCTGGTTTTTTTACAACTGTTTTTTCCCAATCGTATTTTTACTGCTCCTGCCGCGATTTCTGCTGCGGATGTGGAAGCGCGGCGGCTATCGCAAGGGATTTCTTCAGCGGTTCGGCCGCTACGATTCCTCCGTGCAGGCACGCCTGCGGAACCGGCCGCGGGTCTGGATTCATGCCGTCAGCGTGGGCGAGGTCCAGATTGCCCTGCGGTTCATACGCGCCCTGCGGGAGCGTCGGAGCGCCCTGGCCTTTGTTTTGACGACCACCACGTCCACCGGGCACGCCGTCGCCGCGCAACATCTGAGCGCGGATGATGTCCTGCTGTATTTCCCCGTGGATCTTCCCTGGATCATGACGCGGGTACTGGACCATCTGCGTCCCTTGGCGCTCGTGCTGGTGGAGGGCGAACTCTGGCCCAATCTCCTGCGGCTGGCCCGCCATCGCCGCGTGCCGATCATGCTGTTGAATGGCCGCTTGTCGGCGCATTCGTGCCGTAACTACCGCAAGGTGCGGCTCCTGGTGAAAAAAGCGCTGGCCTGCTTTGATCTCTTCTGCATGCAGGGGCCGGAGGATGCCCAGCGGCTGAGGGAGCTGGGCGCGGCCCCGGAAAAAATCCGTGTCATGGGCTCGGCCAAGTATGATGTGACCGAACCCGCGCACATGGATTTGGGCCCTGTTCGCGCTCTACTGCTCCGGGCCGGATTCGATGCCGACACGCACTGGCTGGTGGGCGGATCCACCTGGCCGGGCGAAGAAATCATCCTTTTGGATCTGTACAAAAAATTGCGCGCCCAGGATCCGAACGCCCGGTTAGCGCTGGTTCCCCGCCATGCCGAACGTCGCCAGGCGGTCATGGCCGACATCCGGAAAGCCGGCCTGTCGGGCGCGGCCTGGAGCGGGTTGAAAACCGCGCATACGGCAACTACTTCCTGTAGCCGCGCCGACTTGTCCGGCGTAGCCTTGGCGAAGTCGGATGTATTGCTGGTGGATACCACCGGGGAATTGAATCACTTTTATGCCTTGGCAACGGTTATCTTTGTGGGCAAAAGCTTGACGTCCCACGGGGGTCAGAACGTGATCGAAGCAGCCGTATTTGCCAAGCCGATTGTAATCGGTCCGCACACCGAAAATTTTACCACCGTCATTGCAGATTTTCGCACTGCGAATGCTTTAATCCAGGTTCCGGATGTCGCCGCTCTGGAGCGGGTAGTTGCGGAACTGTGGTTCGATAACCAGGCGGCCCAAGCTTATGGACGACGGGCCGTGCAGGTGGTTCACGATAAGGCCGGCGCCATCCGCGCCAGCGCTGAATGTTTACTGACCCTGCTCCTAAACTAACGCGGACTGCGCCCGCAACCCAAACAATCCTAAAACTTGCCTGCCGATCACACTGCTTGACGCAGACAAAAACAAGCCTCACCACGGAGACACGGAGGCACAGAGACA
>JBDRSI010000261.1:0-9374 GCA_043825055.1 Verrucomicrobiota bacterium | reverse complement strand
ATAAAGCCAGTCGCTTATCGCGATCGCTATTTCAAGCGGGTTGCCAACAGTAACCACCGACTGTCGTTGACAGAGATTGCCAATCTTCACCTGCAATCGCTGCAGCTTTCCTGGGACTCCTATCCGGAAGAGCGGGCAACTATTGATGACATGGCTCTCGGCAAGATGGAAGCCTTTCTCAAACGAGTAAAGGAAGGCGGACGCTTCCGGGGAGAGGGGGATTGGCAGGTTATTCTCGAAAAACTGGGGTATCTGAGGAACAGCGTGCCTACTCACGCAGCCATGCTGTTGTTCGGCAAGAACGATCCTCCCTACGCATTGCATATTGGCCGCTTCAAGACAGCCTCAATGATCATTGATGACCGGATGATTCGCGGCACCTTGTTTGATGTGGTGGAGGACGCCATGAAGTTCATCCTCTCTCACATTAAGGTCGCGTTCGAGATCACGGGGGAAATCCAACGCCGGGAGATTTTCGAGTATCCGCCCGCCGCTTTGCGGGAACTGCTGCTCAATGCCGTAGTTCACCGGGACTACACCAATCCGTCGGATATTCAGATCAAGATATTTGACAATGCCATCACTTTTTTCAATCCCGGCCGCCTTTACGGTGATCTGACCATCGCAAAGCTGAAGACGGACAACTACCCGTCACGCACGCGCAACAAGTTGATTGCCGAGGCGTTTTACCTGACGCGCGACATTGAGAAATATGGCACCGGCTACATCCGGGTGCGCCAAGAGATTGCAGTGTATCCTACCATGAACTTTGACTATGAGGAGAGTGGCGACGGCTACTTCGTCAGCGTGAATTACCGAGAACAGAAGACGGTAACTACCCCTAAGACTACCCCTAAGACTACCCCTAAGACTACCCCTAAGACTAGAGAACGGCTACTGGAACTGATCGGGCATAACAGTCGGTTGACGCGAGCAGAGCTGGCTCAGCGGCTTGGCATCAGCATCAACGGAGTGAAACAGCACATCCTGAAACTGAAGAAAGAGGGTGTTCTGGAAAGAATCGGGGGCAATAGGGTCGGATCCTGGCGAATCAACGCAATTGCTCGATGAGCATCGCGCACAGGTAATAAATTATCTCTATGCGACAGGTTTCAAACTGGGATTACTTGTGAATTTCGGGCATTATCCCAAACTGGAATGGGAACGAATGGCGAATACGAGATGATTTTGCCCGCTAAACACGCGAAAGTACGCTAAATGAAGAATATTCGAATTGCAAAGAAATATTGATTATCTTTTTTCGCGTTATTTAGCGCCTGCCCGGTCGTAGCTTTTCAGCGAAGACGGGTGTTTCGCGGGCAAAATCATCTCCGGATAAGGATGCCAGGTATGATCTATAAAGGGATAATATTCGAGATAGCGTTGCCGTTTGCCAATGGGCCATCGCGCAAGACAAGCCCTGCTCTGGCTCTTGGTGAGCCGGATGGGGATGGCGATGTCGAGTTTCTGCTTATAGGAACGAAGCGCGATTGCCCAGGCGGGAATACGATTGTATTGACCACAGATGCAGTCGCGTCCGGCATCCTTCCTTCCGAATCCGGTCTGTGCTTGGATAAATGCTATCCGCTGGCCAAGAACGTTGTTATCAAGGAGCTTGCGTCGGTCTCGGAAGCGTTTCTTGAGAAGGTGTTGCGTGAGCGTGTCATTATCGCGGCGGTGAAGCATTATGAAATCAAGCATCGTAAGAGGTCTGCTTTTACTGCCGGCAACCGGATTCCTTACGCAGGCCGGGTGTTCGACGAGAAGGAAATCATCAACCTGGTTGACGCCTCCCTCGACTTCTGGCTGACCACCGGCCGTTATGCGGAACGGTTCGAGAAAGAATTCGCCGAATTCCTCGGAATCAAGCATTGTTCGCTTGTGAACTCGGGCTCCTCGGCCAACCTTCTGGCGTTTATGGCGCTGACATCGCCAAAGCTGGGGGAAAAGCGCATCCGGCGTGGTGATGAGGTTATTACCGTGGCCGCTGGTTTCCCCACGACCGTGGCGCCGATTATCCAGTACGGTGCGATACCTGTTTTTGTGGACGTGGAACTTCCGTCATATAACATTGACTGCGCGCAGTTGGAAAAGGCGCTCTGCGCGAAGTCCAAGGCCGTTATGCTTGCGCATACGCTCGGTAATCCCTTTGATCTCAAACGCGTTCGGGCATTCTGCGATCAGCATCATCTTTGGCTGATAGAAGATAACTGTGACGCGCTGGGCTCGAAATATAAATTTGATGGCGCCTGGCGTTATACAGGTACCATTGGCGACATCGGTACCTCCAGTTTTTTTCCGCCTCATCATATGACCATGGGCGAGGGTGGCGCCGTTTATACGAATGACAGTCTCTTAAAACGGCTTGTAGAATCATTCCGCGATTGGGGCCGCGATTGCTGGTGTGCCTCCGGCCATGATAATACCTGCGGACGCCGGTTCGGACAGCAGTTTGGCGAACTGCCCCCCGGCTATGATCATAAATATGTGTATTCCCATTTCGGGTATAACCTGAAAGTCACCGATATGCAGGCCGCCATCGGATGCGCCCAGTTGGAAAAACTGCCGGATTTCATTGCCGCGCGCAAGCGGAACTGGCAGTTACTGCGCGATGGTCTGGCCGACCTTTCCGATATTTTCATGCTTCCGCAACCGGCGGCAAACTCCGATCCGAGCTGGTTTGGTTTTCTGCTGACGGTGAAAGAAAAGGCCGGCATCAGCCGGGAGAAAATTGTTAATCATTTGGAAACCAAAGGCATTCAAACCCGGATGCTCTTTGCCGGCAACCTGATCAAGCACCCGTGTTTTGACGACATGCGCAAAGAAAACCGGGGTTATCGGGTTGTGGGTAAATTGACCAATACGGATAGGATTATGCGCGACACTTTCTGGGTCGGCGTGTATCCGGGCATGACGGAACAGATGATTTCCTATATGGTTCAAACCATCCGGGAGTCGGCCGGGCGTTAGGATATATTTGCTTGCCATGGCATTTTATCTAGATATAACGGTTGCTAAAGTAGAAGACGATTACAAACCGGCCGCCTACCCAAGTTGACAAACTGGTTGTAATGTTATAACTTTTTGCATAAAAAAGCATAGATGTACCCGAATTTCCCAATTTTCGGAAGGCCAACAGCATGAGTATTATTGATATAAAAAAAGATCAGGTTGCTAATCTTTGCGTGCGGTACGAGATAAAGGAACTATATCTTTTCGGATCGGCATTACGGGAAGACTTCGGACAAGACAGCGATATCGACTTGGCCGCCGTTTTCTTACGCAATGGGGTTGCCGGCAGCTTTGACCAGTACTTCAATTTCAAGGCTGAACTGGAGCGTTTGCTCGAACGTCCGGTGGATCTCGTATGCGCCTCCAGTATTCGCAACAGTGTCTTCAGGCGGGAAATCGAGGAAACTAAGCGACTCATTTATGCAGCATAACCCTCAAAAGCTTTACGAGGACATTCTCCGAGCTATCGGCGAGATACAGTCATTCTGTCGCGATAAGAGCTTTGATGATTTTAAGACAGATCGTGGACTACAGCTTGTCGTCGAGCGCGAGCTTGGAATTATTGGAGAAGCGCCCCGCCTTCGAAGGGATCACCCCGCCCTTGCCGCTCGTATTGCTGATACAGACAAAATCATCGGTCTGCGGAACAGAATGCTTTAGATTGGCTCGACGGCCAGGCGTCGCCGGCGGTGCTATACTCGTGTATGCGCCATCCGGCGAGAACACCGCCGCCGAGCCAAGATCACACATTCGGTCTCCGCACCCAAGGCGGAACGCATCATTGCCAAAAATTTAAAATATCTTTGGCTATCGTATTTAGCGGGCAACACTCATGGATAATCCACTTAAAGCCGACCTTGATCATATCCTCGAGCATACCCAGGGGCTATGGGATGAACTCCGCGGCCGGCGTCTTTTCATCACCGGTGGAACGGGATTCTTCGGCTGTTGGCTGTTAGAGAGCCTGGCTTGGGCCAATGACAAACTGGGATTGAATGTTCAAGCCCTAGTACTGACCCGTAACCCCGATGCGTTTGCGCGCAAGGCGCCGCACCTGGCAAATCACCCCGCTATCAACTTCCATGTTGGCGATGTGCGCAATTTTGTGTTTCCCGAAGGGCCATTCAGTCATGTCATTCATGCTGCCACCGAGGCCAGCGCAAAATTGAACGCTGAGAATCCCCTGCTGATGTTTAATACCATTGTGGAGGGAACCCGTCGGACGCTGGATTTTGCGGTCCAGACCAACGCTAAAAAGATCCTACTCGCCAGCTCCGGTGCGGTCTATGGCCGCCAGCCGCCGGAACTGACGCATATTCCGGAAGACTACAACGGCAGTTCGGATCCGTTGGATCCCAAGTCAGCCTATGGGGCGGGCAAGCGCGCCGCCGAGATGCTTTGCTGTCTCTATGCCCAACAGCATGGTCTTGAGCCCAAGATTGCCCGGTGTTTTGCCTTTGTCGGCCCCTATCTGCCGTTGGATGCCCACTTTGCCATCGGCAATTTCATTCGCGATGCCCTGCGCGGCGGACCGATTCAAGTCAAAGGGGACGGTACGCCGTATCGTTCATACCTCTATGCGGCCGACCTGGCAATTTGGCTGTGGACAATTCTGTTGCGTGGTCAAGCGGAACGGGCTTACAATATAGGGTCAGAAGAAGCTTTGGCGATTTCAGAAGTGGCACGCGTGGTGGGAACTATGTTTAATCCGCCGGTAGCCGTGCATATAATCGGAAAACCTGTGCTGGGAAAGATTCCTGAACGGTATGTGCCCTCAACGCGAATTGCGTGGGAAACCATGAAGTTGCAGAAGCACATTGACTTGCCGGATGCGATCCGGCGAACGACCCAGTGGTGCCAGCAGAAAACTATTGAATGAGGTTTGTATGAAAAAACTCTCCAGCGCGGCGCATCATATCGAAGGCCAGCCGATGTTCAAGCTCCTGGCACAGGTTCAGGAGATGGAACAGCACGGCGCCGACATCGTTCATTTTGAAATCGGAGACCCGGATTTCAGCACCCCGCCCAATATTGTTGAGGTTGCCTGCGCATCGTTGCGCCAATCGGAAACCCATTATATCAGTTCCATGGGGTTGCGGGATATGCGCATGGCGGTTCGGCAGGTCACGGAGAAATCGAGGGGTTTTTTGCCGGATGTGGACCAGGTGCTCATTACCCCGGGGGCCAACACCATCATTTATTACGCGGTGCGATGCCTGGTGGAAGACGGCGAGGACGTCATGATTCCCAATCCGTATTTTCCGACATATCTTTCGGTTCTGCATTTTTGCGGCGTTAACCCCATCTTTATTCCTTTAAAAGAGAAAAATAATTTTCGTATGAATCCCCGGGATATTCGTTCCCGGATTACCGACAAAACACGATTGATTATCATTAACTCCCCGCATAATCCAACGGGGTCGGTCATGACCCAGGAAGAATTAGATGAGGTGTACAATATCGCGGAAGAACGGGACGTGTACCTATTGAGCGATGAGGTCTATTCTCGCATGATCTATGACCCGTCAGGCAAATTTTATTCCCCTGCCATACGCGATGGATGCCGGCGTCGGACCATCATCACCAATGGATTCAGCAAGGCGTTTGCGATGACCGGATGGCGACTGGGGTGTGCTATGGGGCCGACCGACGTAATTGAAAAAATGGGGCTGCTGCTTCAGACTACGGTGTCCTGCGTGCCTCCTTTTATTCAACGGGCAGGAATCGAAGCGATGCAGGGATCGCAGGAACATGTCCGTAACATGATTCAAGAATATCGGGCACGGAGAGACCTGCTTGTCAAGCGGTTAAATGAACTTCCGGGAGTGACCTGCCTTAAGCCGGGGGGGGCATTTTATGTTTTTCCGAACATCCAGGGAACCGGGATGGATGATGAAACATTTGCGAAGATGATGTTGGAAAAGGCCGGCGTGGCCCTTCTGCCGGGGTCGAATTTCGGCGAGAATGGCCGAGGATATGTCCGCATGTGTTACGCGAACAGTCCCGCCAATATTCTTAAGGGCGTTGAGCGTATGGAGCGCTGTTTGCGAAAGAGGAGTTCCTATGGTTAGAGTCGCTGATTATGTTGCCGAATATATTTACCGCTTGGGTGTTCGTGACGTGTTTATGGTGTCGGGCGGAGGATTGATGTTCCTGTCGGACGGCATTGCCTGCCATCCGCATCTAAAAGCAGTCTGCACACACCATGAACAGGCTGCGGCAATGGCCGCGATATCCTATGCCCGATACAATGAAAATCTTGGGGTGGCCTATGTGACCACGGGTTGCGGGGGTACGAATACCATCACGGGCCTGCTGGGTGCCTGGCAGGACAGCACGCCGTGTCTTTTTATCTCCGGTCAGAGCAAACGCAAGGAAACCATCCGTAATGCGGGCATTCCGTTGCGGCAATTTGGCGTTCAGGAAGCGGATATTGTGACGATTGTGACTTCGCTGACCAAGTACGCCGCCATGGTGAATGATCCCCTGGATATCGGGTATCATCTCGACAAGGCGTTATATTTGGCCAAGTCTGGACGACCCGGGCCAGTCTGGCTGGATATTCCATTGGACGTGCAGAGTGCTGAACTTCCGAATCATGGCTTGCGCCATTTTTCTCCTGACGAATGCACGTCTGCCATTAAAGTTATACCGGAAAATGCGGAGATTGAAAGGGTGGTTGCACTACTGCGGGCATCCCGACGGCCAATGATTATTGCTGGCCAAGGAATTCGTCTTTCCAAGGCGATTTCTATGTTTCGCGCCTTCATCGAAAAACATCAGATTCCTTTTGTCGTATCGCGACTGGGCATTGATTGTCTGCCTTCCGTGCATCCTCTTTATATCGGACGCATCGGAAACAAGGGGGATCGAGCTGGAAACTTTGCTGTTCAGAATGCGGACTTGGTTCTTGCCATCGGTTCTCGGTTGAGTGTGAGTTCCACAGGCCATGAATACGCCACTTTTGCCAGGGAGGCCAAAATCGTCGTGGTCGATGTTGATCCGGTTGAGCATCGAAAAAAAACGGCTCGAATTGACTTATTGATAGAAGCAGATGCTGCCCAATTTCTGGAGGCGCTGAACCGGTTGCTGGGAAAAATCGATGCGCACTCATGGGTCAAGAAATGCCAGCACTGGAAAGCCAAATGGCCGGTCTGTTTGCCCGGTTATGGCCGGAAAGGGCCGGTCAATTTGTACCATTTCGTTGATGCTCTTTCGCGCCAGATGCAACCGGGAGCAGTCGTGGTCTCCGATGCCGGATCTTCCTTTTACGTGTGTTCTCAGGCCCTTCAACTCAAGGAGGGACAGCGATATATCACGTCGGGGGCCCAGGCCGATATGGGATACAGTCTGCCGGCGACCATCGGAGTGAGTGTGGCCAGAAATAAAGGTGAGGTCATCGGGGTCACTGGCGATGGCTCGCTTCAAATGAACATCCAGGAGCTCCAAACGGTGGTGCATTACGACCTTCCGATCAAGTTGTTCGTATGGAACAACGACGGTTATCTCTCCATCCGGGCCACGCAAACTAAATTTTTCAAAGGGCGGTTTATCGGCACGGACAAAACGTCCGGTGTGTCGTTTCCGAACCTGGAACGGATTGTCAACGCCTATGGGATCCATTATGTCAGGATCGCGGACAACCTGGAGACGGAAGACCGGATCCGGGAGGTGTTGGACTATCCCGGGGCGGTGGTATGTGAAGCCATGTGTGACCGGAATCAGGAAATCATTCCTTCCGTTGCCTCGTATAAAAAGCCGGATGGCACCATGGTATCTCGTCCGCTTGAAGATATGTATCCATTCCTGGATCGCGAAGAGTTTGGGCGGGAAATGATCGTCCCTCCGCTTAACGAAGAGCCGTCGTAGTCCGGATCGGCCAAGCGATTAAAGCCCATAGGGAATTGGGGTCGAGCCCTCGAAATAGAACTTTACACGCGAGATAGATGATGCCATCGGATTAGGCATGGCAAGACATCTGAAAGTAGAGTTTCCGGGAGCAATCTATCACGTCACCTGTCGGATGATAGGAGATCGCCGTCTGGCTTGCCAGGGCGTAGCGCTCCGGCGTAGCCTGGTCGCGTAGTAGGGCGGGTTGGATTATGGCGCCGTCAGCGCGGCTGTGCGGCGGATGGAAATCTGTCGCCAGAAAGAACGCGCAATGAAAACTGCTTTCAACCGAGTGATGAGAATGTTGAATATTTAGACTCGGCCCAATGAACCAATTGTTTTGGTGATAAATATATGCTACATCTCCTGAATCCGAAAATCTCTAAAAAAATACAGGTTTTTCTATATCGATACAGGTTCCTGTTGATATATATAGTCATCGGAATTACATCGCTTGTGGTGGAACTACTGTGCGGCTACGGACTCATCATGTCGGGAATTCATTCACTGCCCGCAAAGGGACTTGGATTGGCGGGAGGCATCTTCTTTGCCTACTGGATGAATGTCCGGTTCAATTTTAAAGTACCAACGGTCAAAAGACATACGGCCTTCATGTATTTTTGCATTATCTCGGCCGGGTCGGCCGCCATCAACTTCGCCTTCAATACCCAGTTCATGGAACTTGGGCTGACCTACGGGAAAGCACGTTTCCTCGTGGCATCCCAATTCTTCCTCGTGGCATACATGTTCCATAGACGGTTCTCCTTTGCCGACTTCAAGAAGGTAGGCGTGGCCATCTATGCCAACGGCATTGAGGACATCAAGGGGATCTACGAAAAGATCGGTGAATTTCCTGACTTCATCCACGTTGATATCATTGATCATACATTCGGCGAACTGGAATCAGACCCCAAGACTTATCGAATGGAGGTAGTCCGGGCTTACTGGCCACGGAAAAGCGTGCATGTTCACATCATGTCGCAGAAACCATCGCGATGGATTCGAGAAGTCGCGCCCTTCGCTGACACGATCTACATCCATATTGAAATCGAAGAGGATTTGGGCGAAATGCTTTCTCTCATACATTCTCTTGGCAAGCATCCCGGCCTCTGCATCACCATGCCGACTCCTGCCGAGAAATGCAGGTTGTATCTTGACAAGTTCGACACCATCATGCTTCTGACAATCGCCGAGCCGGGCAAGTCCGGCCAACGCCTTGACATGAACGTGCTGGCCCGCATAGAGGAGATCAACAACTGGCCAGAACGATCGCGTTTTAGTGTTTGCGTCGACGGGGGCGTCAACGAGAAAAATGTCGGCATGCTGAACGTCGAGAGCACGGTTTCCGGCAATTCCGTTCTGAGCCACATTCAACCCTTCCGACAAATCATGCGGCTTCAAACATCCAGCAGTTATGAGAAAATTTAGAATGGCAATGCCCCCCGAAGATCACGGAAAACTTATTATTGACA
>JBDRSI010000260.1:0-2803 GCA_043825055.1 Verrucomicrobiota bacterium | reverse complement strand
GTCAGTACTATATCGGGCGTAGCGCGACGCGAAGCCAGATGTTACCATGTCTCGAATTTGGTTTCCCGCGCAAGCGGGATTCGGGAAAGCAAGGCAATCCCGCTTAAGAGCGGGACAGGGCTTGGGCCGTCGCGCTGAGGGCGACATATGGCCCAAGATTTATCCCGCGTTTCGCGGGATCGCCGACTTGTCCCGTCGAAGCGGCTTCGCGCAGGGGGACGCCTTTCCCGAACCGAATTCGAGACACATTGACCGAGATAGGTATATAAAGCGTGAAACAAGCACCCCATAACACAAAAACTGGCCGGCGAGTGAAAGTCTGCCTGGCACAGATCCACGTTCTGCCCGGCCAACCGGCGGCCAATACGGAAACGATGCTTAAGGCCATCGCCTCAGCCCGGGCTCAGGCCGCGGAACTGGTCGTGTTCCCGGAGATGGCAATTCCGGGCTACTTGTTGGGCGACGCCTGGGAACGGGACGCTTTTTTACGCGAGTGCGAGGCCTGCGGCCATCAGATTCGCGAGGCATCCAAGGGACTTGTGGTCGTGTTCGGCAACGTCGGGCTCGATTGGCACCGCTGCAATGAGGATGGGCGGGTGCGTAAATACAACGCCCTGTTCGTGGCGGAGAACGGGCGGTTTATCGGTCCGCGCGGCGGAACCTATGACTTCGTCGTCAAGACGCTCCTGCCAAATTACCGTGAGTTCGACGACAGCCGCTACTTTTACGATCTGCGCCGGCTGGCCGCCGAAGAGGGCCTGTCGCTCGAGCAGGCACTGGCGCCGGTAATCACCGAGCGCCTGGCGCTGGGATGCATCCTGTGCGAGGACGCTTGGGACACGGATTACGGCGTTTCCCCGCTGGACCTGCTGAAGCGGCATGGCGCGGACCTGTTCGTTAATTGCAGTTGTTCGCCCTGGACGTTGAACAAGAATGCCAAACACAACCGGATGTTCTCCGCGCACGCCGAACGGCTGAAAAAGCCGCTCCTTTACGTCAACAGCGTGGGCATCCAGAACAACGGCAAAACAGTCTATACGTTTGACGGCGCCTCATGCATTTACGACGCCCATGCTCATCAGATTAGCCTCCCCTCGCAGTTTGAAGCCGGTCTCCTGCAGGCCGATATTCCGCTGGATCAAACTGAATTCGGGACACCCATTGACGTGCGCACAGACGGCGTTGCCGATATTTACCAGGCACTGGTGTTCGGCACAGGAGAGTTCATGCAAATGCTCGGGGTATCTCGGGTGGTGGTGGGAGTTTCCGGCGGCATTGATTCGGCCGTGACGGCCACCCTGTATAGCCGGATATTGAGCCGCGAGAACATGCTTCTCGTGAACCTGCCCAGCCGGTTCAACTCGCCGACCACCGTCAACCTGGCGCGCACCCTGGCCGCTAATCTGGGTTGTTATTACGCCGAGGCGCCGATCGAGGAAAGCGTCCGCCTGACAACCGCCCAGGTCAACGGCCTGGCGATTACCAGCACGGACGGCAGTCTGCGCGCCCGACTCGTGCTGAACGACTTCATGGTCGAAAATGTGCAGGCGCGCGACCGCTCGTCGCGGCTACTGGCCGCGTTGGCTGCGGCCTTCGGCGGCGTCTTCACCTGCAACGCCAACAAGGCGGAAGCGACGGTCGGATACACCACGCTCTATGGCGACCTGGCCGGCTACCTGGCCGCGCTGGCGGATTTATGGAAGGGCGAAGTGTATGCCCTGGGCCGCTACTTGAACGAGGTTGTGTTCCAGCGGGAGGTAATCCCGGCGGAATGTTTCGACCTGACGCCCTCGGCGGAACTGGGCCCGGCGCAGGCCGTGGATCAGGGCCTGGGCGATCCGCTGATCTATCCCTATCACGACCGCCTGTTCGCCAGTTGGGTGGAAGCGTGGCATCGCACGACACCCGAAGAGATCATGGAATGGTACCTGGCCGGCACGCTGGAACAGCAACTGGGTTACGAGGGCAAGCTTGTGGATCTCTTTCCCTCGGCGCGGGAATTTATTGCCGATCTTGAGCACTGGTGGCGACAATACAACGGGATGGGCGTGGCTAAGCGCATCCAGGCCCCACCGGTGCTGGCCATAAAGCGGCGGGCCTTTGGCTTCGATCACCGCGAAGCCCAGATGGGCGCCTGGTTCAGTGGCCGGTACTTGGAACTGAAGAATCAGGCCTTGGCGCGCCAGGCCTGATTCAGAGCACCTGCTCAAGCAGGTCCGGCAGATCTTGCATCGCGGCCACGCGCCAATCGGCTTTGGATACGGCCTCGTCGCCATTCACGCGAATCGTCCGGCATCCCGCGCGCCGGCCAGCCTCAATATCCGTTTCGGCGTCCCCCACCATCCAAGATGCCGCCAGATCCAAGCCGTGCTTGGCCGCCATGGCTTTCAACATGCCCGGCGCCGGCTTGCGGCAGTCGCATTGGCCGACATCATGCGGGCAATAAGCCACATCCAGGAGATCCAGGGAATAGCTTTGCCACAGCAGGTCCCGCAGGCTCCTGTGCATGGCCTCGACATCCTCCGCACTCACGAGCCTCCGGGCCACCGCCCGCTGGTTGGTGACGATCACCGCCTGGTATCCGTGCGCGCGCACAACACGCAGGACTTCCACGAACTCCGGCAGAAGATGAAAATCCTCCCAGCGCGTCACGTAGCAGTCCGCGCCCGGCGACGCGTTCACGATTCCGTCACGGTCAAAAAAAACACAACGTCCCGCTCTGGGCGGGATAAACTTAACTTGCATCTTATTTCCTTTTCAGAACAGCCATAAAAATGGATAATAGTGCAAATCCAACGGCATG
>JBDRSI010000259.1:0-3644 GCA_043825055.1 Verrucomicrobiota bacterium | reverse complement strand
CTGTAATTTTATTGTCCATCTGAAAAATATCTTTAAGCTAAAACAGGATTAAACATCCTGTCACGTTCGAATCGCTTTGCTTCCAAACGTCTCCTGGCGGTGCGCGGCATTTATGGATGCCCGGCGCCTCTCAATGTCGGTGGCCCGGGATTTAGCGTTTTTTGCGTCGGTTCTTCCCGAGATGCCAGCCCGCGAAGAAATCCAATGCCATATGCCAGGTGCGACAACGACGTGACGACAGCTACAGGGAATGCCAGACAAAGGCTTTTTGACCGAATACCCATAACAATCAAATACGCGCCGTATATTATTAGTGAAGCCCCATAAAGAATGCGGAACGCCGGCCATAGCCAGGATAGCACGGCTCCCACCAGTAGCCAGGCGACCAACAAGGCGGGGGCGAACAACATTCCCTGAACCGACTGGCCGTGGCGCTTCATCATGAAGCTCCGCCACAATCCCCAGAAATAAATCTGACGCACATGCTGTTTAAACGTTTTGCGTGGATGATGATAAACCAACACATCCGGATCATACAGGATCTTGACCCCGGCCTTGATCAAGGCATAACAAAAGGTGGTGTCTTCACCGCCCCAATACTTATCACTGAAACCGCCCAAGGTATCGAAGATCGTTTTTCTAACAAAAAAATTGCAGGTCGGCCAAACGTCAATTTCGGTTTTCCGCCCCCCCCGGCTATAGCGGAGACCGGTCTTGCGCGAACTTAATTCAAACACTTTATTGGAGACCTGCTGGAAAAAAGTGGCTTGGGGAGGAACCAGCGAGGGGCCGCCGACCGCACCCACGGTTTCGTCTTCGAAATCACGGAGCGCCTTTTCCAGCCAGTCCTTGGCCGGATAGGCGTCATCGTCAATAAAAGCAAGTATCTCTCCCTGGGCTTCGTGGGCGCCGATGTTGCGGGCCTTGGCTGGACTGGCCCGGCCGGAAGTGATGACGCGCGTATTCGCGAAACTCTCTGTCTCCGGAGCTTCCGATACGATGATAATCTCATAAGAGCGATGAGTCTGAGCTGTAATACAGGGAATGGCATCCCGAATATAATCATTGATTTTTCGCGCAATGATGACGATCGAAAATTGAATATGGCTGGACAATGCCCCGCCCCCTTTTTGCAATATGTTCCGTCGAACTTCGTGTAGTACTCGTTTGCGTCATGGATTGGGCTAAACGAATTAATTCAAGATTATCATACTTGTGACGGGTTGAATACGCAAGAAAAACAGGTTTCTGGCGGTTCTTTTGAATCCGACGACACAGTACGGCATCCAATAACGCATCAGTCCGAGAAAAGATCTGAGCGAAATGCCCGTCAGGCGTTCATCCGTTTGTGCCGCGCCGCGTTTGCCGCCGGATTCCGTAAATAGCGCTCCATGGCCTGGATCCCATCCGGTGTGCCCATATCCAGGAGCGGGGGCTCGGAAAGAAACACGCCCAGCTGGCCCTCGGCGCACAAGGCGGGGAACACATCGGTTTCCAGGGATGCTGTTTTGCCCGGTTCCATGCGGGTCAACAGCGTTCGGCGGGCCAGGTATATGCCGCCGTTGATCCAGCCGCCGGTATGCGCGGTCTTTTCACGGAAGGCGATCACGCGTTTTCGGGCATCGAATTCCACGGTGCCGTAACGACCCGCTTCTTTAATCCGGGTTACAGCCAGGGTGATGAGCGTGCCGGGCGTTTGGCCGACGCCCGCAAGCGCATGAAAATCGAGGTTTGGCAGGAGGCTGTCCCCGTTCAAAATCAGGTAGGGGTCCGTGCGGATAAATGGTTCCGTGAATTTCAGGCCGCCCCCGGTGCCCAGGGGATGCGGCTCGACCGAAATCGTGACCTTGCTCTTTAGCGGGGTCGAAGCAATCCAGTCCCGGATGGCCTGGGCTAAATGGCCGGCGGCCAGATGCGCGTCGCGAATGCCGTGCCGCGCCAGCCACGCCAATTGCCATTCCAAAAACGGACGTCCGGCGATCGGCGCCAGCGCTTTCGGTCGGTCGGGATATAATCCCTGCAACCTTGTTCCTGTACCGCCCAGTAAGATGATCGCCTGCATGGTTATCAAAAGAATGGAGAATGGTTGATGGTCAATGGTTGATGTGAAGTAAATGCTGGAATTCTGCATTCCGCATTTCTTCTTCCCGTGGCTGGCTACGGTCCACGGCCTATGGCCCACAGCCTTTTTGCGTGATTTTCTTACAAGTTGGCAAACTGTTGGCGCCGCACAATCTGATAGCCCTTGATCAGTTCGGCGATGCCTTTGGGCAGGGACCATTGCGGTTGGAATCCAGTGGCTTTAATCTTGGCGTTGCTGACCATGTAGTTGCGCTGATCGGGGTCCTGGCCGATGGGCGCTTCCATGATCGTGAAAGCAGGAACCTGCTTTTTGATTTCCAGGCATAATTCCATCTTGGAAAGGTTGGCATCGCTCAAGCCTACATTATACGCCTCATTCTTCATGCGATCGAAATGATCGAGCGCGTGCATAAACGCCCGCGCCACGTCGCGCACGTGAATGAAATTGCGCTTGAAATGCGCTTCAAACAGCACGATGAAACGATCCGTCACGGCGCGGTACGTGAAGTCATTGACCAGCAAATCCAGCCGCATGCGCGGACTGATACCGAAGGCCGTGGCCAGCCGCAACGAAATGGTATGCCCGGAGTTCAGCAGGTGTTGCTCAAGTTCAACCTTCAACCGGCCGTATAACGAGAGGGGCCGCAAGGGTGATTTTTCCGTGCACAGGCCGGCCTCGCCGATCCCATAGCCGCTGTTCGTGATCGGGAAAATGAATGCCTGGTGCCGACTGCTCATGTCCAGGAGCGCCTTGACCGCGTCCAGGTTGATGCTCCGTGCCTCCAGGGGCTTTTGCGCGCAAAGCGGCGCGCCGACCAGGCATGCCAACGGGATCACCGCGTCGGCGCCGGCCAGCAGGGGGCGCATCAGTTCTGTATTCCGCACGTCGCCGCGCACAATGGTCAGGCCCTCATCCTGACAACAGTCCAGGAGCGCGGTTTGGTGATACATGAAATTATCAACGGCCGTGACCGCATGGCCGTGCCGAAGCAGTTCCGGCACGAGCACGGCGCCAATGTAACCGGCGGCGCCGGTTACCAATATTTTTTTTGTTGCAACAGTGGCGCTCATAAAGGAACATAACCATACCAATACGTTCATGGTTTGTCAACAGCGTGCACGGCACGAAATAATCAAAGGAGCAGGTAATGATTAGAGCAAAAATTATTGGCGCGGGCGGATACGGCGGGGTCGGGATCATCGAGTTGTTGCTGGGCCATCCGGAGGCGAAGATCGCCTGCTTGGTGGATGTTGAGAGCGTGGGTTTGCCCATCAGCAGTCTATATCCGCATTTTACCGGATTTTGCGATATGCCGATCACGGCGGCGTCGGACGCGAAGGCCCATGAACCGGTGGACATCACGTTTATGGCCACCCCTGACGGGGTTGGCATGAAACTGGCCCCCGCGGAACTGGCTTCCGGCGCCAAGGTGATTGATTACAGCGGCGACTTTCGTTTCAATACTCCCGAAAGTTACGCCGATTACGCCTTGCGGATCGGCCAAGATCCTAAGCATGCCTCGCCGCAGTTGCTGGCGGAAGCGATCTATGGCCTGGCTGAA
>JBDRSI010000258.1:0-6008 GCA_043825055.1 Verrucomicrobiota bacterium | reverse complement strand
CGTTCGCCGAACTCATGGCGCCTCTCCGTACGGCTTTTCGGCCAAAACCTAACGGTAGCCTACCAACGTCGCCCCAATGAAACAGACGAAAACCACTTTCCGCACGGCAGGATGGCTTTTCAGAAAAAGCCTTGTCTCCTTGACCGCGATTTGCACGGCCCGTTCAAGTGGAAAGCGATAAATCCCTGTACTGATGGCTGGAAAAGCTATTGTGGTGATTTCATGCCGGACCGCAAGCAAAAAACAGTTCTGGTAGCACCTGGCCAGCAGGGCGTCTTCATCATGGCCGCCCCCATACCATATAGGCCCGACGGTATGGATCACCCATGGGACATTGAGTCGGTAACCGCGGGTGATTTTGGCCTCGCCCGTGGCACAGCCGTTGAGCATGCGGCATTCCGCCAGCAATTCTGGGCCCGCGGCGGCATGGATGGCGCCATCTACGCCGCCGCCCCCGAGGAGCGAGGGATTGGCCGCGTTTACGATCGCATCCACAGCCTGCCGGGTAATGTCACCTTGAATAACCTCGATGTGTTCAGTCATGGTATTGCCCGCTCAGAACCGGCAGGACAGGCCCGCTTTATAGGTGCGGCCCGGCGAGGGATAATAAACTCCACTGAAGGAACTATCCACCCAGCCCATATATCCGACACTGGCATACTGCTTGTTAAACACGTTGTCAACCCCGGCAAAGGCTTCTGTCCGAAACTTCTGTCCGAAAAAACAAGTTGACATCTGTGCCAAGCATGCAATAACATTATTGCTGACGTTGGAATCGGGAAGACGGTGTAAATCCGTCGTGGTCCCGCCGCTGTAACCGGGGACGAAAGCCGCAAAGGTCACTGTCCCGAGCGCACAAGCGCTTCGGGATGGGAAGACGCGGCTGACAGGATGATCCGGAAGCCAGAATACCGATCCACGGTAGATAACGCCTATTGACCCCCGCGGACTGGGGCTCTGAAATAGCAGGCGTGTATTGCAGGGATGAAATATCGGCATCCCGAATCCCGCTCCGGGGGATTCGGGATGCTTTTTTTTGGGCACGCACCCATGATAACAGATGGACATGGCGGGAATCTGAATTGGCTGGCACAACTGGCCGGCAAAGCGCCAGACGAAATCCTCGATTTTTCAGCCAATATCAACCCACTGGGTCCGCCCGACTGGCTGCGACCGGTCATCAGTCGTCACCTTGGCGAGTTGGTTCACTATCCGGATTCCCGGGCCGGCGCTCTGGTCGCGGCCGCATCCCGCCGATATGGCGCCGCGGCCGATGAAATCCTGTCCGGCAACGGCTCGACGGAATTGCTCTATCTGCTGGCGCAGGTTGCCGGAACGAAGCGGGCCGTCATCCCCGTGCCGTGTTACATGGATTATGCCCGCGCCGCCCGGCTGGCCGACATGGAATTGGTCAGTGTTCCCATTGCGGAGCAAGACGGTTTCCAGTTCGAGCCGACGTGCCTCGCTCCGCTATTGAACGAAGCGGCGGCGGTTTTCATCGGCCGCCCCAATAATCCCACTGGCCAGGTTTGCTCTGCGCAGTCCATTCGGACATTGGCTCATATGCATCCGGAATGCCTCTTCGTTGTGGATGAAGCTTTTGGCGATTTTGTGGAACACTTTGAGAGCCTGACGATGAACCGACCGTCCAACGTTGCCGTTCTGTTGTCACTGACCAAAATCTTTGCCGTCCCCGGACTGCGGCTGGGGTGCGCCGTGGCCGATGCGGTGCTGGCCAGAAGCGTTCGTGAACGCCAGCCGCCGTGGAGCGTCAACACTCTGGCGCAGGTCGTGGGCGTTGCGGCGCTGGGAGATACGGATTATATTGCCCGTTCACGCTCCATGGTGCGCGGGGAACGGGAGACATTGCTGGCGGAATTGCGTCGAATTCAGGGGCTGGTGGTTTATCCCGGCGCGGCTAATTTCCTGCTGGTCCGACTGGATTCATCCGGGCCGGATGCGCGCATTCTGGCGCAACGGTTGCTGTCCGAAGACGGCATTGCGATTCGCGTATGCGCCAACTTCGAGGGGCTGGATGCGCGTTTCTTCCGCGTGGCCGTGCGGACGGCGGACGAAAACGCGCGCCTGATCGCGGCGCTCCACCGGCGATGGCCGGTCCAACGGCGATGGCCGGTCCAACGGGTTCTGAACGGCCGCAAGGCACAACCAAAGACACGCAGCACGCCGGCGATCATGTTCCAAGGCGTCAGCTCCAATGCCGGCAAGAGCGTAATGACGGCGGCATTCTGCCGGATTCTGCTCCAAGATGGATACCGCGTCGCGCCGTTCAAGGCGCAGAACATGTCGCTCAACTCCTTTGTTACCCGCGCGGGAGGCGAGATGGGCCGTGCGCAAGCGGTCCAGGCGCAGGCCTGTCGGGTCGAGCCGGATGTCCGGATGAATCCGGTACTGCTGAAGCCCGACTCCGACACCGGTTCGCAGGTTATCCTGCTGGGCAAGCCGGTGGGCAACATGACCGTGAGCGAATATATCTGTTACAAGCCGGAGGCGTTCAAGACGGTTTGCCAGGCCTATGACGGTCTGGCCGCCGAATACGATGCGATCGTATTGGAAGGCGCGGGCAGTCCGGCAGAAGTGAATCTGAAGCGCCACGATATCGTCAACATGGCCATGGCGCAACATGCCCGGGCACCGGTGCTGCTGGTGGGCGACATTGATCGCGGTGGTGTGTTTGCCTCGTTCGTCGGCACGCTGGAGGTGTTGGCCGAGTGGGAACGCGCGCTGGTAGCCGGCTTTGTGGTCAACCGCTTTCGCGGCCAGAAAGAGCTGTTGCGCGACGCTCTGGACTATACCGAACGGCATACCGGTAAGCCGGTGTTTGGTGTTGTGCCTTACCTTGCCAATCTAAATCTGCCGGAAGAGGACTCCGTTACCTTCAAAAGCCGTGCGTTAGACCAGGTAAGGACGGGGAACAACAACGCGGTGGAAATCGCGATAATTGATCTGCCGCACGTCTCCAATTTCACTGATTTTGATCCGTTCCGCATGGAGCACGATGTTCATCTCCGGATCGTACGCACGGCCGATGAACTCTGCCGTCCCGACGCCATTATCATACCCGGCAGCAAGAACACACTCGGTGATCTTGCCTATCTGAAGCATTCCGGTCTGGCCGAACGAATTGTTCGACTGGCCGCCGAAGGAAAAACTGAGATTGTCGGCATCTGCGGCGGGTTCCAAATGATAGGGAAAGAAATCCGCGATCCGCAGTGCGTGGAATCCATCGCAGGCGTGTCAACCGGCTTGGCCTTGCTGGATGTCCAAACCGTCATGGCCGTTGAAAAAACGCTATTACGCACGTCCGCCCGCCATGCGCTTTCCGGTTTGGAGGTTCAGGGCTACGAGATCCACCATGGACAGACGCTTCCCGCCGCGCTTGCGCCGTTGCTTGTGCGTCCCGATGGCGAAGTTATCGGTTTGGCAACCGCCGACGGCCGTGTTTGGGGCACTTACCTGCACGGTGTCTTTGACGCCGACCCGTTTCGCCGTTGGTTCATTGACCGCCTCCGGATCTACCGGGGCATGGCCACAGAGCGGCAAGTCATGGCCGTCTACTCGATCGAACCCGCTTTGGAACAACTAGCCCAAATCGTCCGCCGGAGTCTGAAGATGGACGCGATTTACCGGCTCATGGGGTTACAATGAATTTGACTTATCAAGTCCTGGCCGCCGTTGCGTTGGATCTTCTGGTGGGCGATCCGCGTTGGCTACCTCATCCCGTGCGGTTCATTGGCTGGATAGCTCAGCGGCTGGAGCGCCCCATGCAGCGTCTGATTTGCAATGCGAAAGCGGCCGGCATCGTGACGGTCTTGCTGATGGTTTTAATCGCCGGCGTAAGCACGTGGGGATTGATTCGTCTTGCGAGGTTTTACCATCCCGTGGCGGCGGACATTGTCTGCGTGCTCCTGATCTACACGACCATCGCGGCGCACGACTTGGCTCGCCACAGTTGTGCGGTATTTCGTGCTTTGGCTGCGGGCGATCTGGAGCAGGCACGTCGGCGCGTGGCGAAGATTGTCGGCCGGGACACGGCCCATCTTGAAGAGGCGGGGGTCGCCCGCGCGGCGGTTGAATGTGTGGCCGAAAGCACGGTGGATGGAATTACGGCGCCGTTGTTTTTCGCGATCCTGGCCGGGCCGGTGGGAGCGATGATGTATCGGGCAATCAACACCCTGGATTCAACCTTTGGCTATACAAATGACCGCTATATGCGGTTCGGCTGGGCGGCGGCCAAGCTGGACGATCTGGCTAATTACCTGCCGTCGCGTATCACGGCGCCGCTAATCGGGTTGGCAGCGGCGTTCCTATGCCAGCGGCCGGTCCAGTCGTGGCGAATCCTGCGGCGTGATGGTCGCAAGCACGCCAGCCCCAATGCAGGCTTGCCGGAGGCCGCGCTGGCCGGCGCTTTGGGCATTCAACTGGGCGGGTTGAACTATTACGCCGGCGAGAGGCTGGAAAAACCAGCCATCGGCGAACCGATCGTTCCCATTGCGGCTGAACACATCCTTGTGGCCAATGCCGTGATGTTTGTCACGCTGGCGTTGTTCCTGGCGCTCGGCCTGGCGGTCCGGGTCGGAGTTATGCATGTGTGGCACGTCTGGAGGATAAACGCATGACTCCAACGCCGCGAATTCTGCTTTTCACTGGTGATGGCAAGGGGAAGACCACCGCCGCACTCGGCATGGCCATACGCGCCTTGGGCCACAATCTGCCGACATTGATCATCCAGTTTATCAAGTGCAACGACTCCACCGGCAATGGCCGGTCCACCGGCGAATATTCCGTGTTCAGCCGGTTGCCGGGAGTGGAAATCCGGCAGACCGGCCTGGGTTTCGTCCCGCCGCGCTCGTCGCCAAAGTTCGCGGACCACCAACAGGCGGCACGCCAGGCGTTGGATGTGGTGGCAAAGGCGCTGGCGGCGGGGCAATATCGCTTGGTCATCCTCGATGAAATCTGCACGGCCGTCGCTAAAAACTTACTGACTGAGGCGGCTGTCGTCCGGACGGTGAAGCAAGCGCCGAGCGACGCCATTGTGGTACTGACCGGCCGCGGGGCGGGAAAAGGACTGATAGGCTTGGCGGACACTGTAACCGAAATGCGCTGCGTGAAACATGGCTATCAGCAAGGCCGGAAGGCGCAGGAAGGTGTGGAATTCTGATATGAGCTGTTCACGCATAGTCATAGCGGCAACCGGCAGTGGCGTCGGCAAAACCTCCATTGCCATAGCGCTTATCCGCTCCATGGGTCGGCTGTGCGAACATTACAAATTGCCCGATAATTAACTTGACGAATAGCGCGGGGTATGCTTGCATACAACAGTTGTTCTTTGAGTCACAGTTTTTACAGGCGTGGAAGGCGTACGGAAGTCCGTTAAAATCGGACGCGGTTGCGCCGCTGTAACCGGGGACGAAATCCCATCAAGCCATCCCAGCACAGGTTGGGAGAAGGCGGGAAAGTAGGATAGCACCCGGGAGCCAGAAGACGTTGCTTTACACGCTCATCGGAATCCGGCCAGGCCGGGTTCGCTCTCTCGCAGGTGGAGAGGATGAGGTCCCGCAACCGGAAACCTTCGATATCCGCCTACGAGCGTATCGAAGGTTTTTTTATTTTATGACCAAGATTATCATTGCCGGCTGTCTTTCGATCTTCATTGGCACGCACATCCTTGCCGAAGACGCCACGCCCAAACGGATTGTGAGCCTTGCTCCCAGCTATGATGAAATTCTGATCGAACTAGGATTACAGGACCGGATCGTTGGCGTGACGACGTCTTCCGATTATCTGGAAGAAGTCAAGCACGCGGAACGGATCGGCTTATGGGTCAAACCCAATATTGAAAAAATCGTCGCGCTCAAGCCCGATCTTGTCCTCGCCACCGGTTTTGCGGGGCAACAATCCGCCGCCGAAAAATTATCCGCCTTAGGTTTGCGCGTTGTGGTCCTTGATGAGACGCAGGGCATCGAGGAAATTTTTGCCAAAACCAAGCA
>JBDRSI010000257.1:0-18933 GCA_043825055.1 Verrucomicrobiota bacterium | reverse complement strand
AATAATGTTGAAATATGCCGAAAAAACAAGGGAAATGTTCGTGCAAAATTAAGGTATGAATAATACGCCCACCATTGTCGTGGCTGATGGCCATGTGCACGTGTATTCCGCCTATGACATTAAGGCCGTGTTCCGCCACCTGATTCAAAATCTGGACCGTCTGGCCGGCGCCGCCGATTTTACAGAATCGGGAACGATTGGAAGCAGAATTCATAAACTGGCGTTTCTGGCGGAAGGCTGCGAACACGATTTTTTCAGCCGCCTCAAAGATCAAGATAAATCCGTCGTGGCCCATGGCCTCGAGGTGGTAAGCGAGCCGGATCCGGTTTGCGTGACGGTTGGTGTCCGCGGAGTGGGTCGGGTATGCCTGGTGGCGGGCCGGCAGATTGTGACCCGTGAGCGTCTGGAAATTCTCGGTCTGGCCATGCGCGCGACAATCCCGGACGGCCTTCCCGCTGTCGAGGTGATCCGGCGGGTAGTCGAAGTCGGCGGCATTCCGGTCCTGGCCTGGTCGCCTGGCAAGTGGCTGTTTGCGCGCGGGCGGCTGGTGCGAGATTTGATCGAAAGCGATCAAGGCCGGATCCTGCGCTTGGGCGACACCACCTTAAGGCCGACGCTATGGCCCGAACCGCGGCTCATGCAACTGGCTCGCGAACGTGGCCTGGCGGTCATCCCCGGTTCCGATCCGTTGCCCTTTGCCGGCGAGGAGCGTTACGCGGGAACCTATGGGTTTGTTTACCAGGGTGCGTTTGACGCTTCACAACCAGCGGCCTCCGTTGGTCACATACTGGCTGGACCGGCGGCCATTACGCCGGTGGGTGCGCGGTGCAGAGCCTGGACCGTGGCGCGGCGGCTGTATCAATTACAGACGCGGACAGAAGATGGGCTGTAGACCGTGGGCTGTGGGATGGCACGACGGACGCCGGCAATCCAAAATCGAAAATCGGCAATCGAAAATTCGGCCATGTCTTCTCCCGTTGCACACAGTCTAATCGGCCTCGCCTTTGGGTTGATCCGGTTCCTACCCCGCTACCGGTGCTGGGACGAACTACGCGGCCAGTTCCGCACACTGTGGCGTCCGCTCCTTTTCTGTATCCTCATGGCCAATGCACCGGACCTGGATTATTTTTTGGGCATCTTCCGGGGCAATCTGAATTATTACCACCAGACGGTGACGCATACGCTGGTTTGGATTGGAGTAACGGCCCTGGCGATATGGGCCTACGGCTGGCTCAAGGAGCGGCGGGCGTCATGGCTGTCGCTTGGCCTTCTGCTGGCGCTCCTGGGCAGTCATCTGCTGGCCGACTGGCTCACCGTGGATCGTTCGCCGCCCATTGGTCTTATGCTAGCCTGGCCGTTTTCGGATCGCTTCTATCACGCGGCGTTCGCCTTTTTCCCGCCGCCGGCCAAGCAGACTTGGTCCGACTTGTGGTCGCTCCCGAATCTGCATCTGGTTCTTGTGGAAACAGCCATAACCTTGCCTGCAGTGATCGCTGTGCTGTGGTTCAAACGCCAGCGGTCGAACCGCTGAATTCGATCTCGACACTCTTTGCAGTATGGTTAATATAAGACCCATGAAAACCGAGAGCGTTATCATCCAGCGCGAAATGACTGCCGAACAAAAATCCCGGTTGGCACGCTACAGCGACCTGATTGTCGGCCGGCGCGGATTCGGGCCGCTGTTGAAATACGAGCTGATCGTCCTGTTATGCGTCCGCGTGCCGGGCCTGTTGGGTCTTTTTCTGCGCGCCAAGCTCTATCCCTGTCTGTTAGGGAAATGCGGGCGCAACGTTGTGTTTGGCACCAACATCGTGTTGCGGCATTCGCACAAGATTGAAATCGGGGATAATGTCATCATTGACGACAACTGCCTGCTTGATGCCAAAGGCCGGGATAATACGGGCATACGCATCGGGTCCGGCGTTTTCCTTGGCCGGAATTCCATCCTGAGCTGTAAAAACGGCGACATCGTTCTGGGCGAGCGGGTGAACATCGGGTTTAACTGCGAAGTGTTTTCCGGTAGCCGTGTCGCGTTGGGGGCCGATACCCTGGTGGCGGCCTATTGCTATTTCATTGGCGGCGATCACGATCCCCAGGATATCGAAGCTTCCGTCACCCAGCAGGGGTCGCGGTCCCACGGCATCGAAGTCGGCGAGAAATGCTGGTTTGGCGCCGGCGTCAAGGTGCTGGATGGGATCACGATCGGCAGTAACGCCATTGTCGGTGCGGGCGCTGTTCTGACCCGCTCGGTCCCGGCCTATGCAATAGCCGTTGGCGTCCCGGCCCGCATCGTGCGCGACCGCCGGGTCGTACGCGACCGGCGGGATCAGAAACCGTAGCCCGCTCTGGACACGCAAGCCATGCGGTATTTTTTTCCAGTCATCCTGGCAGGCATTTTTCTGATTGTTGCGGTTGCTTGCTGTGCGCCGGGTCCCGTCCGTGACTCGGCCGCGGTTGTCAAGGCCCTGACCGTCGCCCCGACCCGTGTGGTCTGGTGCCAGGATGCGGGAAATGGTTCGGATACGGGGGCGACAAGCAATCATCTGCGCCTGATGGGCTTCGATACTGAGGATGGCCGGGGCGAACGGGCCATCCTGTTGAAGCTGTCCAATTACACCAAACCCCTGCTGACTCCCCGCGGGGATCGCGTGGTTTTTTCCAACCGGCGGGAGCAGAAAATCTACGCGGTCAACTGGGACGGCTCCGGCCTGCGCCCGGTGACAGATGGCTTTGCGCTGGCCGTGTGGGAGGACCCGCAGAACAGCAACGTGTGGGTGTACGTCGGCACGACGGCCACTAATTCCATGGCCATGTGCCGCATCCAGCGGCATTTGTTGGCTCAGCCCTCAGTCAGCGAACTGGTGTGGGATAAGACGCTGGTTGATATTGACAATTTCCAGTTGTCCGCCGACGGGCACCGCGCCAGCGGCCAGTTTCCCTGGCCTGATTGCGGTATCCTGGAACTTCCCAATTGCGCGGCAAAAAAAATCGGCGATGGATGCTGGCCCTCCCTGGCGAGCGATAACAGCTATCGCCTCTGGATTTTTGATGGTGCCCACCGGAACCTGACACTCTTCGATTCTGCGACCGGTCGGCGCTGGGTGGTGAATATCAACCGGGCACCCGGCATCGGCGGGTTCGAAGTCTATCACCCGCGCTGGAGCAGTCATCCCCGGTTCATGACCATGACCGGTCCTTATACAGTGGGGGATCGCGCTAACCGCATCCGGGGTGGCGGCACCGGCGTTGAAATTTATATCGGCCGGTTCAGCGCCGATTTCCAGAGGGTGGAACAGTGGGTTCAAGTCACGCACAACACAAATGCCGATTTTTTCCCCGATGTCTGGATTGCCGGCGGCCGGGCCGCCGGCGTATCGGTACCGCCACTGGTGACAGTGCCGGTGGCTGTTCTCGCGACAAACCGGCAACCAGTTGCGCGGCTTGTGCTGACGGCGCGCCCGGTGGAACTATCCCGCATCCCATCACCCGCGTCTATTGCGCCCTACCGCCGGGCATTGATCGTCAACCTTTATGATGTGGAGCGGGTTGCCGAGGGTCGGTATACTGAAAAGCAAATCATGGTCGCGCACTGGGCCATCCGTGACAGCCGGGTGCTCCCGACGGCAGCGCGGGACAAAACCAAAACCTACCGCCTGGTCCTGGAGCCGTTCGACGAGCATCCGGAGCTGGAAGGCCAGCGCCTGATCATGGATAGCGACGAATTCAGTCTGTTGCTGTATTATGAGGTCGAACGGTGAGGATGGGAAACGGAAGAAGCAAACATCGAACATCCAACGTCGAATGGAAGAACAGAGGTCAGAGGCCAGTGAATTGTTTGGGCAATTTTGCCTTCAATCCGAAATCAGCAATCCGCAATCATAAATATAAAAAATGGTCTTCAGTTCCCATTTATTCCTGTTTTATTTCCTGCCGACGGCCCTGCTGCTCTATTACCTCATGCCGCGCCGGGCCAAGCACGGGTTGCTGACGCTGGTCAGCTACGTGTTTTACGGCTGGGCCAATCCGCTTTTCATGGTGTTGATGCTGGCCTCGACGCTCGTGGACTACGTCGCCGGGCTGGTCATTGCCTGCAACGGGTTCCGCTGGCGCCGGCCGGAGCAACCGCTCGAGGCCGACGGGATCCGCACACGCCTTCAGCGCAGTGCGCTTGTGGTTTCGATCTGCTCGAACCTTTCACTGCTGGGTTTTTTCAAGTATTTCAATTTTGCCGTGGGTAATATTGATGCCCTGGCGCAGTGGTTGGGATGGCCGGGACTTGGGGTTGTCTTGCGCGTGACGCTCCCGCTGGGGATCAGCTTTTATACTTTCCAGTCCATGAGCTACACGATAGATGTCTATCGCGGCCAGGCGAAGGCCCTGCTCAATTTCACGGATTTTGCCTGTTTCGTTTCCATGTTCCCCCAGCTCGTGGCCGGGCCGATCATCCGGTTTTCCGAAGTGGCCGATCAACTGCAATCCCGCACCTACACGGTCCAGAAATTCGCGCGCGGGGTGGCGTTTATCAGCCTGGGGCTGGCCAAGAAAATCCTGCTGGCCAATCCTTGCGGCAAGATCGTGGAAGTGGCGTTTCATGCCGATACCCTTGGCGTATTGGATGCCTGGTATGGCATTGTGGCCTATGCCTTCCAGATTTATTTTGACTTCAGCGCTTACTCGGATATGGCCATCGGCCTGGGGCTCATGCTGGGCTTCGTGTTCCCAAAAAACTTCGATTCACCCTATTGTGCCCAATCCATCACCGAGTTCTGGCGTCGCTGGCACATCTCGCTCTCGTCCTGGCTCCGGGATTATCTTTATATCCCGCTGGGCGGTAACCGCAAGGGACCCATACGCACCTATGTCAATTTGGCGCTGGTCATGCTGTTGGGTGGACTATGGCACGGGGCCTCATGGAATTTTGTGATCTGGGGCGGCATTCACGGCGCTTTGCTGGGCGCCGAGCGCGTAATGGGTAAGCATAGCTTCTATCACCGCCTACCCCGCGTCTTGCGCGTTGCCACCACGTTTCTGATCGTGCTGATCGCCTGGGTCTTTTTCCGGGCGCCGGATTTGCCCGGCGCTTTCCAGTATCTCGGCCGCATGCTGGGATTGGGCGAGGCCACAATTAATGCCGACCTGCTGGGCGGCATCCTGTATCAGCCCTATTACCTGGGCGTATTTGGCCTCGCCGCGGCGGTCACGTGGCTGGCGCCGCAGACCTGGGACTGGTCACGGACCATCACCTGGCCCAAGGCCGTGGTGATGCTGGTCCTGTTCGGCCTCTCCTTGGCCGTGCTGGCCACTCAGGCCTACAACCCGTTTATCTATTTTATCTTTTAAATGAAATCCTCATCCCCATACCTGAATCGCGAAGAACAAGCCCTGCGGGAAGCCGGACAGACGACCATCCGGAGAGCCACGGCCTGGGTATTGGTTGTCGTTTTCCTGGCGGTCATTTGCGCCGTCCCGCTCATTCAGCAGGTTCATGATATGCGCTTGCGCCTGGCGGGAGAACGCGTATCGAGCTGGCCGCAATGTTACGACATATTTCGCCGAGTGCCCACGGCGTTTGCCGTGCTGGTCCATACCCCGGGATCGCCGACGGCGAATTCGCCGATGGCGCGGATCTTTGCGGCCAACCGCCAGCTCCTGCGGGAGATGCACGCCTACGAAGACGCGCTGGAGGATGAATCGGTCGTGAGTCAAATGCTCCGGCCGCCTGTTCAATATGTTCTCTCGCGCTGGCTGGGAGCCGGCAACGAAAAAACCTATTGTGGCGTACAGCCCTGGCTCTTTTACCGCGCCGATATTGATTATCTGACCGGTTTGGGATTCCTGAACCCCGTTCAGCTTGCGAGCCGCGCCGGCGGCGGCAATGAATGGACAAGCACGCCTCAGCCCGATCCGCGGCCGGCCATCCTGGATTTTCAACAGCAACTGGCCCAACGGGGCATTCAGTTAATGGTCATGCCGGTTCCTCCGAAGTCCGTTATCCAGCCCGACAAATTTTACGACCGTTTCAAGGCCGGCTCGGTGAGGCTTCAGAATCCATCCTATGCCGCCTTTAGCCGTGATTTGAAACAAGCCGGTATCCTCGTGGCTGATGTGACACCAGTATTCACAGGCATGTGGTCGCACCCCGGTAAAGAAGGGGCCCCATACCTGGCCACCGATACCCATTGGCGTCCGGAGACCATGGAAGTCGCCGCTCGGTTGCTCAAGCAATATATCAATGAACAGGTCCAATTACCGCCGCGGTCTAATGCCGGCTATCGTGCTCAAACCTTCGGCGTGACCAATCGCGGCGACCTCGCCGTCATGTTACGCCTGCCGGAATGGGCGCGAGGTTACCCATCGGAAGCGGTGTGCCTGCGCCAGATTTTGACCGCGCGTGGAGAACCCTGGCAAGCGGATGAGACTTCCGATGTGTTGGTACTGGGCGATAGTTTTTGTAATATTTATTCGCTGGATGCCATGGGCTGGGGAGAGAGCGCCGGACTGATCGAGCAATTGAGCTTTGAACTCCAGCGGCCGTTAGACCGCCTGGTGATCAACGATAACGGCGCCTATGCCACGCGCGCGCTCCTGGCGCGGGAATTGGCCCGTGGCCGCGACCGGCTGGCCGGCAAACGCTTAGTGATCTGGCAGTTTGCGATGCGCGAGTTGGCCGCCGGTGACTGGAAAAGCGTGGCATTGACGCTCGGTAAGCCCGTGACATCCCTCTTCGTGGTTCCAGCACCGGGCAATGACTTGAGTGTGCACGGCGTGGTGCGGGTAATGGCGCCCGTGCCGAGACCTGGAACGGTCCCTTATAAGGATCATATCGTGGCCGTGCACCTTGTGGATGTGGAATGTGGTGAGCAGACCATCCACGGCGGCCAGGCGTTTGTGTATTTGTCGAGCATGCGGGACAATGTCTGGACCCCTGCCGCGCGCCTACGGCCCGGTGATTTTGTGACCATGCGCTTGCGCCCCTGGTCGGATGTAGCCCCCCGCTACGAGCGCATCAACCGCACCGAACTCTCCGACGATGTCACTCAGCTTGCCGAACCCTGCTGGGGAGAGTTGAATCCTACCAGCCGATGAAGGCAGACGACTCGCCTGGGCGAAGCGCTCCGGCGGAGCCTGGCGGACGACCCTGCTAAAAGCGGGGCAGGCAGACTTGTCCCGCGTCTCGCGGGATGACGGACGATGGACTACTGGAGCGAGTTGATTTCCACCGGAATGTTTAATATTTAAGTCCGACACTGATACCCCAACTCGCCGGCCGAATAGCCACACTTAAATGGCCAGGAGGGATATCTGGTTATCTTCCAGCCACGGACACCCTCCTTTTCATAAACATGCTGTCAGGCGATCTCGTACGCCCGGTTGGGTTGCGCAAGCTTCATCACGTGACGCGCGCACGGATGAGCGCGGTCAGATCGCCAGCACGCCAACGCATAACTGCTTCTCCATACGCCGCGTGGTCCTGCCCCGTCTGCTCGACCCCGACAATTCGCCGGCTGATTCGCCAGTATAATGGCGTAAGTATGCCTAAAGAGTGGTTGAACGGAACCGCTTCGCGGATTGAAACGCGGGGCGGTTTTTTATTTCCCATGCGCTAAGCTGACTCCAACGAGTTTCGGAATAAACCGAACTCGAAAAGGAGTCAGCCATGAGTCCCCTTCGTTCCCGGTTCTGCGAGTACATGATTCTGCGCGGGTTTTCTCCGCGCACCCACGAGTCCTATCTCCACGCCATGCTTGAGTTGGTCCGGTATTATCGGCGCTCGCCCGATCAACTCTCGAACGAAGAGATCCAGGCATTTCTTGTCCATGTCATCACCGGCCGCCGCCTGGCCTGGAGCACGGTCAACGTCTACTTCAGCGCGTACCGCTGTTTCTACGAGAAGGTCCTGTGCTGGGACCGGGCCGACTTCCATATTCCCCCGCGCGGGCGCTCCCATCATCGGCCTTTTGTGCTCTCCCGCCAGAAGGTTCAACAGATCCTGCAAGCCCCCCGCAACCTCAAGCATCGGGCCCTGTTGGCAATGGTCTATGGCTCCGGCCTGCGCGTCAGCGAGGTCTGTTGCCTCCGGCCCCACCATATCGAGAGCTCCCCTGACCGCATGATGGTCCGCATCGAGCAAGGTAAGGGCCACAAGGATCGCTACACGATCCTCTCCCAGGCGGCCCTCGACATCCTTCGCAACTACTGGCGGGCCTACCGCCCCGGCCCCTGGCTCTTCTTCGGTCGCGACAAGCTTAAGCCCATGGACTCCGGCAGTGCCCTGCATATCTATTACCAAGCCTGTAATCGCGCCGGTGTGATTGAGGCGCACGGCATCCACTCGCTCCGGCATGCTTTCGCCACCCATCTGATGGAGAACGGCGTCCCGCTCTTCACTATCAAGCGCTGGCTGGGCCACAGTGCGCTGGCCACTACGGCCGGCTATTGTCACGTGACCAGCGAGCACCTGCGCTCCGTGGTCAGTTCCTTGGACTGCCTGCCCAAAAGCTGATCATGAAGACGGCCCACTTGCGGGTGGCGGACGTGTTTCGGACACACTGGACCGAATACGAACGCACCCAGCCCATCGCTCCGCATCAGCTCAACGCCGTGCGACACATCCTGACCTGGCGCACCACCGCGTTGGGTGGCCATCTCTATCGCTGTGACGCCTGCGGGTCCGAGGTGCCGCTCTACAACTCCTGCCGGGACAAGCACTGCCCCACCTGTCAGACCACGCGCAAACAGCAGTGGGTTCAGGACCGCCGATCCGAGCTTCTGCCCGTGCCTTATTTCCACGGCGTCTTCACGCTCCCGCACGACCTGCATCCGCTCATCGATGCCAACCGCCGGTTGTTACTCGACGAGTTCTTTGGCGCGGTCAACTGGGTCCTCCAGCATTTCGCCGCCGATCCCCAGTGGGAAACTACAGGGCCAGCTCGGCTTCATTGCCGTGCTCCACACCTGGACGCAGAAACTGCTCCTGCATTACCACCTCCACTGCCTGATTCCCGGCGGCGCTTGGAACGCCGAGGCCGGCGTCTGGCAGAGCGCTAACCGCCGTTACCTCTTCAGCAAGGACGCGCTTGCCAAGGCCTTCCAGTCCCGCTTCATCCGGCGGCTCAACGACCTCCGCCGCCGCGGCCGCCTGGCCTACAACCGCGACGCTGCCGACCTGGCCACGGAGACCGGCTGGGCCGCGCTCATCGACCGGCTTTGGAAGTACCCATGGATCGTTTATCCGAAGGCTACCGTGGCCGGAGCCGGGCATGCGCTCGACTATCTCGCCCGCTACACCCACCGCGTTGCCATCTCCGACCACCGCATCCTATCTCTGAAAGATGGACAAGTCACCTTTGCCTGGCGTGATCGCACCGATAAAAACCAACTCAAGACGATGACGCTCCCTGCCAAGCAATTCATGGCTCGCTTTCTGCTACACATCCTGCCCGGCCGCTTTGCTAAAATCCGCTACTTCGGCTGGCTGGGCGCCCGGAACAAGCGCACCGCCCTGGCTGGCATCCGCGCTATGCTCGGCGCCGACCCGCCCGAAGCATCCCCGTCCGATGAGACACCCGCCGAACGCATCCTGCGTCTAACCAGCATCGACGTCACCCGTTGCCCGATCTGCAAGACCGGACACTTGACCTTCATGACCCCTCTGCCCCGCGCCCGGGATGGACCTGCATGAATCTATACCCCGTCATACCCATACTATGCACCAGCGACGACACAGTCCCGACCGTCTCCGTAGCTCGACTGAGCTCGCCGAAGCCCCGGGTCTGCCCGTGTCCGGCAAATAGCCCATCTCGTCAGAACCGGCATGATCCCGAGATGAAGAAAAAGAGAGCTGGAATGAAACTCGGAACATCGCTGACGCGTTCTTCTTCGCCTGACAACCACCGTACCCACTCAATCCCACCCATTCAAATACCATAGCCAAAATAGTCAGCCGCTACGCGGCTCCGTCCAACGACGTTTTATCCCGCATGCCGCTCGATATGCGCTTGTACCGCCTCGGCCACCGTTGTATACTCGCGGCACACTGGATAAAACGCTATTCGTTCGGGGGCACCCTTTATTTAGTCTTAAATTATTGTTCCGATTTCTTTTTCTCTATCTCGGTCTCAATGGCGCTGATGAGCTTGGCTAATTTCCGGTCCTGCTGAATGCCGCGCTTCACATTCTCCTGCTACACCCCGACCGCTTTACAAAGAGGCCAAAGCCCGCCTATGCTTGCTGATCGAAATACCCCCGCCTTCCATCAGCTTCCGTCTCGATGATATATCTCCAGGTGATATATCATCCCGCCACGAATGATATCAGCAACAAGTTGCTTTATGGATGCCTCGAAACGTTGATCCTGGCCAGCTTAGCCAAGAAGCCGATGCATTGTTATGGGCTTAAGTGGTCTTTGGCCAGAAAGTCCAAATTTCATTTCCAGCCCGGTTTCGGGTGTAGGGGCGTTTTTTTCGGTCTCCAGCGCGACGGGCGGACTCGGAGATCCCTGCCCGGACTTATTCGCGTGCCACGTTGGCCAAGAAAGAGATTGCAAACAAATGTATTCTAATGTATTCTATAGGAAAAAAGGGAGGAACCATGTCCAAGACTTTGACATTACGGCTTGATGAGCCGATCTACCAACTCTTCAAAACGGTGGCGGAGAGGGAGAACAGGCCTATCTCGAACTTCATCGAGACGGCAGTGATGCGTTTTGTCCAAGAACATGAAACCGTGGACGAATTCGAAATGGCCGAAATCCGCGGCAATGCCGAACTCAACCGAAGCCTAAAACGAGGACATCTGGATGCAAAGAACCGGCGCGGCGCATTCGTCTGAGTTTCGTATCTTTGAAACGGAAGAGTTCCGGAAGGCATTGGCCAGGCTCGGCCCGCCGCGTTTTCTACCCAAGAAACTGGACACATACGTCTATCCCCAGTTGAGGCAGGGGCCACACTACGGACCGAATATCCGCAAACTACAAGGGTGTGAACCGCCAACCTGGAGGTACCGGATTGGCCCCTATCGTTTATTCTACGCCGTGGACGACGAAAAATGGATCGTCTTTATCCTGACGATAGACGACCGAAAAGATGCGTACAGATGATTCGGCAATCAGGTAAAGGGGAGTGATTAGCTCCCCCTCCCCAGGAGCATCGGGGGTAGATCTCGTTTTCCTGTAAATGGGTCAAGAAGCATTCAGGTGTCCAAGCTCGTCCTGCGATAATTAAGCCTTGCCGGCCGGGCTTGCCCACCGTAGTTAGCCGTTAAGGAACGTAGGTGGGCGGCGAATAGAAACGGAAGATAACCGTGGCATTCCGCTACCGTGTCTTCACGTCCTGACATATAATCCGGTAAGTATTCTGCACGGCATCGAACGGACACTTGGTGAAGTAGGCGGCAATGGCGGTGTCGTAGGCGGCGGTATGGGCAAAAGCCTTGCGGGCCAGGTCGAAACGGGTCTTAAGCGCCAGCTTGCCCCCGGCCTCTTTCAGTTCCGCCGCGATTGCCGGGTAATCGGCGGGATCGGTGACGGAGGCCACGCGCAGGAAATTTTTCGCCGCGGCGCGCACCATGCAAGGCCCGCCGATATCAATGTTGGCCCGCGCCTGCTCGGATGTCACCCCGCTCTTGGCAATGGTTTGGGCAAAGGGATACAGGTTGACGATCACCATGTCAATGGCCACGCCTTGGACGCGCTGTAAATCCGCCGCGTGGGCCGGATTATAGGTCTCGCTTAACAGGCCCAGGTAGATTTTGAAGTCCAGCGTCTTGACCAGCCCGCCCTGCATTTCCGGCTGACCGGTATAGTCGGAGACTTGCACAAGATGCTTTTTGGCCAAACCCGCGCCCAGGCATTTCTGGAGCGCCTGGAACGTGCCGCCCGTGGAATAAATGGTCAACTGCGGATTGATTTGCACCAGTTCGGGAATAAACGCCTCCAATCCGGCCTTTTCCGACACGCTCACCAGCACATGTTGAATGCGTACCGCGTCATCAATCTGTTCCACAAAATTAATCGCCATGACTTTTCTCCTGAATGGTTAAGGGATAATGGTTGATGGTTAATGGCAGAATCATTCGATGATATAAAACTAACGCGAGCTATGCCTGCGACCCAATTATGCCTGATTAGGGAATATCAAAATCCAAAGAATTTGCCCGCGAACCACGCGAAAGGCACGCGAAAGCTGATTAATTGACTATACATGAATGGGAAAAATCCGCTTTCTCAATCCTTCCCTATTCGCGTTCCTTTCGCGTGGTTCGCGGGCAATTTCCCGGCTTCTTTCCCTTTCTTGTTTTTCATCGTGGTTTCGAGTGGATAAGGCATTAATGCATGCAATCAGAAAGATGTCAATTTAACGCAAAGACGCAAAGACGCAAAGATTAATAATTGCTGTTTTTTACCGGCCTTATTTGCGGTATGCTGAATACTCATATCCAGAAAGGCCCCGCAAGGCGGGGACACACCATGACGGAATTGCTTTCAAAACAAAAAACGTCCTGCGCGGTGGCGATTGTCGGCCGGCCGAATGTCGGCAAGTCGTCCGTCTTCAACCGGCTGGCCGGCCGCCGGATTGCAATCGTCCACGCGGAGCGCGGCGTGACCCGCGATCGGCTGATGCGCGAAGTGCTGTGGGGCGACCGCCGCTTTGAATTGATTGACACCGGCGGACTGGGCCAGCTTGAGGCACCGGCTGACCCCGCGCGCCTGCCCGGCGAGAGATTGGAAGCCCTCGTGCGACGCCAGGTCGAAATTGCCGTCCAAGATGCGGCTGCCATTATTTTTGTCACCGATGTGGAAACCGGCGTTCTACCGCAGGATGCGGAAGTGGCCGCTTTTCTGCGCAAGAACGGCAAGAGTGTATTCGTCGCCGCCAACAAGGCCGACCATGCGGGACGCGATGTGCAGGCGGCCGAGTTTGAGGCTTTTGGGTTTGCCGTATTTCCCGTTTCAGCCACCCATAACCGCGGTTTTAAGGCCTTGATGGCCGCCGTCCTGCCGACCCTGCCGGAAATGGAAAATAGCACGCGCCAGGCGCCGCTGCGGGTGGCAATTGTCGGTCGGCCGAACGTCGGCAAGTCCTCGTTCATCAACCGGCTATTGCAAAGCGACCGGGTTATCGTGTCGGCCATGCCCGGCACCACGCGCGACAGCGTGGAAATTCCCTTCGTGGTCGGTCGGGACCTTCAGGCGCGGCATTATGTGCTGACCGATACCGCCGGCATTCGGCGCACGGGCAAAATCCGCCAGGCCGTGGAGTTTTTCAGCCTCGCCCGTTCCACGCGCAGCATTGCCAACGCAGATGTCGTGGCGCTTGTGCTCGATGCCACCCAGGGGCCAACGGCACAGGACAAAACCATTGCCAGCCTGATTCAGAACCATCGCAAGGGGTGTCTCCTGCTGATCACCAAGTGGGATCTGATGACAAAATGGTCCGAGCACGAATATCGCGAAGCGCTGGGTAAGGCCGTGCCGTTTTTGAGTTCTTCGCCAGCCGTGTTTGTCTCGTCCAAAACCGGATTTAACATCCGGCGTTCCATTGAGACCATGGATGGTGTGGCGGCCCAGATCAGCACGCAACTGCCCACGGGCGTATTGAATCGCACACTGATACAGGCCTACGAGCGGGTCACGCCGCCGTACGTCAAAGGCAAACGCCTGAAAATATTTTATGCCACCCAGGTGGGCATAAAGCCGATAACGATCTTGCTCTTTGTGAATGATTCTACTAAACTCATTCCCGCTTACGAGGCATACTTGGTGAGCGCCTTGCGTAAAACATTCGGCCTGGAGGGGGCACCGGTTATTTTCCAGCTCAAACCGAGACACACCACAACCAGAAAGGGTGCTTGAGGGAATGAAAGGCATGACAGACAGGTCGGCAACCGAGTCATAATGAACTACTTACAGGACTAAAAAAATAAATTTATTTTTTTCTTGCCATATACTACAGGTAGTGGTAAAAGCTTGGAAGACCTAATTTTGGTAGCACATATAGTGGTATATAATTTACGGAAAACGGCCTTAATTGACGTCCTTTCCGCTATTTAGGAGAGTTGTGTTATGCTTGAAACGCGTGAACCCGCTGGGCTGGCATTGGGATTAGATATCAGCAAAATTAACGCTACCGCGACCATGAACAGTTCGCCAAAAACAAGGAATTCCCGCAAAAACGGCCAAGCCCAGGCACCGAATCAAGCTACGCGGAAAAAAGGCTTGGCCGTGACGCCGCTGTTTACCCGCCCGGGGGTTGACCCCTTCGACGAAATCGAATGGGAAAAGCGGCGCGCCGTCATCAAGAACGATAAAGGCGAGGTGGTGTTCGAATCCAACGAGATCGAAGTGCCGAAATCCTGGTCCATGCTGGCCACTAATATTGTAGCCTCAAAATATTTTTACGGCGCGCACGGCATGGACGTCCAGGAAAAATCCCTGCGTCAGTTGGTGCATCGCGTGGCGCGCACAATTGCCGACTGGGGCATGCGGGATGGATACTTTGCAACCACCGCGGACGCCGAGACGTTTTACCACGAGCTGGCCTACATCTGTGCGAATCAATATGGCGCCTTCAACAGTCCGGTCTGGTTCAACGTGGGACTCCATCAGGTGTACGGGCTATCCTCCGCCAACAAGGCCTGTTATTACTGGAACCCGGATGCGGCCAAGATCGAACGCACGAGCGATTCCTACAAGCATCCGCAGTCGTCGGCCTGTTTCATTCAATCGGTGGCCGACAGCATGGAGGACATCATGCGCCTGGCCGGGTCGGAAGCCATGCTCTTCAAGTACGGCTCCGGTACCGGCACGGACCTGAGCACATTGCGCAGCAGTCGCGAAAAACTTTCCGGCGGCGGTGTACCCTCGGGTCCACTGAGTTTCATGCGCGTGTTCGACCAGGTTGCCGCGGTCATCAAGTCCGGCGGCAAAACGCGCCGCGCCGCCAAGATGCAGAGCCTCAAGGTGGACCATCCCGACATCGTGGAATTTATCCAGTGCAAAGTGAACGAGGAAAAGAAAGCCCGTGCCCTGATCAAGGCCGGCTATGACGGCTCTTTTAATGGCGAGGCCTATTCCTCGGTAATGTTCCAGAACGCCAACCTGTCGGTACGGGTCTCGGACGAGTTCATGAAGGCCGTGGATGCCGGGACAGTCTGGCACACGCGCGCCGTGACGACCGGCGACATCGTGGACGTGCTGGAAGCGCGCACGGTGATGCAGAGCGCCGCCGAAGCGGCCCACTTCTGCGGCGACCCCGGCATGCAATATGATACAACCATCAACCGTTGGCATACTTGTCCGGCCAGCGGGCGGATCAATGCCAGCAATCCCTGCTCAGAATACATGTTTGTGGACAACAGCGCCTGCAATCTGGCGTCCATCAACCTGACGAAGTTTTCGGATGCCCAGCACGTGTTCGATGTCCAGCGGTTTAAGCACGTGGTGCGCATCCTGATCATTGCCCAGGACATCCTGGTGGACAACGGCAGTTACCCGACGCAAGAGATTGCTGAAAACTCGCATTTGTTCCGCCCCCTTGGCCTGGGTTATGCCAACCTGGGCGCCCTGATCATGAGCCTCGGCAAGCCCTACGACAGCGATGAGGGTCGCGCCTTTGCCGGCGCAGTCACCGCGCTCCTGACAGGTTACGCGTATACGGCCTCGGCGGAGATTGCCGCCACGCGGGGTCCGTTCGAGGAATACGCCAAAAACAGCGCATCCATGATGGCCGTGCTGGGCATGCACCGGGATGCGCTGAGCCGCGTTAAACACGATCAATGGATTTCGCCGCTTACCCGCGAAGCCCATCAGGTCTGGGACAATGCCATCGAGGCCGGCCAGCGGTTTGGGTTTCGCAATGCCCAGGTTACCGTGCTGGCGCCGACCGGCACGATCGGATTCATGATGGACTGTGACACCACCGGCGTGGAACCCGATATCGCCCTGGTCAAATACAAACAAATGGCTGACGGCGGGCTGTTTAAAATCATCAACCAGACTCTGCCGATTGCGCTGAAGCGCCTGGGGTATACGAACGAGCAGATCACCGCGATGCTTGCGCACGTGAACGAGCACGATACGATCGAAGAAGCGCCCGGTCTGAGCCCGGAGCACTTGAAGGTCTTTGACTGCGCGTTCAAGCCCAAGAAGGGCACTCGCTTTATTGACTATCATGCGCACCTGAAAATGATGGCGGCCGTCCAGCCGTTTCTTTCCGGTGCGATCAGCAAAACCATCAATATGCCCGCCACGGCCACCGCAAAGGATATGTTCCAGGTGTTCATGGATGGCTGGAAACTGGGCCTGAAAGCCGTGGCAATTTACCGCGACGGATCGAAGGGCATTCAACCGGTCACCACGAGCAAGACGGGCAATGAGGCGGCCGCTCCGGAGAGCGCCGAATCCGTAGCGTCCAGCCCCAAGCCGTTCCGTCACCGGATGCCCCTGACGCGCCAGTCCATCACGCACAAGTTCGAGGTGGGCGGGCACCAGGGCTACCTGACCGTGGGCCTTTACGAAGACGGCACGCCGGGGGAATTATTCATTACCATGGCCAAGGAAGGCAGTACCGTCGGCGGTATTATGGATGCCTTCGGTACCGCCATTTCAATGTGCCTGCAGTACGGCGTTCCGCTCAGCACGCTGATTGAAAAATTTTGCCACAGCCGTTTCGAGCCGAGCGGCTTTACCAAGAACCCGGAAATTCCCTATGCCAAGTCGCTGGTGGATTATATTTTTCGCTGGCTTGACCTGTCCTTCCCGGATGGCCGGAATCAAACCATGCGGCTTCTGCGGCCAAGTTCCGACCTCGCCGAATCCAAGTCGGAGATCGCCCTTGCCGCCGCGATGCCAACCAATGCGACCGCCACGCCGGCCGAGGTCGGCGCGCCCGCTCAATTCAAGGATATGCAGGCCGATGCGCCGCCGTGCGATAAATGCGGCGCCATTACCGTGCGCAACGGCGCCTGTTACCGTTGCTTCAACTGCGGCAATTCCATGGGATGCTCCTGAAGAAATGCAGAATGAAGAATGCAGAACAATATAAAGCCTTGAGTAATTACAGACGGAATGATGATGTTTGAAACAGGCAAACGCATTAACGGATTGTTTTCTACATTCTGAATTCTGCATTTTGCATTTCTTTTTATGCCTTTCATCAAATCCATGGAGTTAGCCAGGGCTTCCTTCTGGCGCAAGCCGATCATTTTGTTGGCCACCGGTTTTGGCCTGGGGCTCAGTCCGGTGGCGAGCGGCACGGCCGGAACGTTGCTGGGATTACCGATTATGCTCGGCCTGGCGCCGCTCTGGGCGCACCCGGCGTTCCGGGCGCATTCCGGAAGCGGTGCCCTGATGGCGCAGATGATCGCGGCCTTATGCTTGACCCTGCTGGCCATCCCGATTTGCGATGTGGCCGAAAAGCATTTCGGCCGCAAAGACGATGGGCGCATTGTGGCCGATGAATTCATGACCTTTCCCATCGGCCTGCTGGGATTACCGCTCAGCCCCTGGGTGTTTGCCCTGGCTTTTTTCACCAACCGGGTGTTCGATGTGCTCAAGCCGTTTCCGGCGCACCGGCTGCAACGCCTGCCCGGCGGCTTAGGCGTTGTGGTGGACGATGGCGTGGCGGCGTTATATAGCTTGCTGGTTAATCACGCGGTATATTACCTGGTCCTACGGTAACTACAGGGGAGGAGCCAGAATTCGGAATTCCGTCTTCTGACTACTGGATTCAGGCCCCGAGTTTCGGATCCGTTGCCCGCTGAACTTTAACCGCTTTTTTCACAAATTTTGATTCCCGTTGCAACCGGTTTAACAGGACATCATATTTTGAGCGGCTGATCGGCAGGTTGACCCAGCGGCCCTCGTGGGATGAGAGCGTGACGGCATTGGCCAGTTCCAGGGATCCGATCCCGCTGGCACCCGGCGTTGCCAGCTTGTCGCCGAATAAAATGTGGCGCACCAAATTGGTCAGCACCTTGGCATGCCCTGGCTGGCTTTCCGGGATAACCTGGAGCGGGGCCTCGTAATCTTCATAGGACGAATGAACCTGCGGAATATTAATCGGCACCTGGAACACGTTCGGCTTGGCCCACATATCTTCGCAGGTTTTAATATGCGCCCGGATGCCGGGGTGAAAATGATAGAAGGCCAACTCGCTGTCCCGCAGGACCAGCTTGCCCTTTTCGCCGAACAACTCGATCAACTGGCCGGGGGCGGTTTCACAGGTTGAGCAATAGAGGTAACCGGTGCCGCCGTTCGGGAACTTGAGCAGGGCCTCGGCCTGGTCCTCCACCTCGATATTATGCATTCGGGTACAGGTGCGGCCGAACACGGCGCTGGGCAAACCGCAAAACTGGACGAATAAATCCATCATGTGCGGGGACTGGTTCATCATGACCCCGCCTCCCTCGCCTTTCCAAGTTGCCCGCCAGGCACCGGAGTTGTAATAACACTGGTTGCGGTATTCCAACACCATCAGTGTGGCGCGGTAAATCTCGCCCAGCTGGCCGCTCCGGATAAGTTCCTGCGCCTTGCCGATGGCCGGTTCCAGCCGGCGCTGGAACATAACGGCCAAAACCACGCCGTTTTTCTTTGCGGCCGCCACCATTCGATCGGCGGTAGATACCCGTTCTGTCAGCGGCTTTTCCGAAATCACGTGAAGCCCCGCATTCATGCAGTCCAGGGCGGGCTGGTAATGCAATGGATGCGGCGTCACAATCGCCACCACATCGCACGCTTTCGCCTTGATCAGCTCACGATGATTGCCGAAGCTGGGCACACCGAATGTCCGGCCGGTCTCTTCTGCCGCCGCGCGATTTACATCACAGACCGCCGCGAGCCGGGCATGAGGAATCATGCTCATGATCCGGCAATACCCCTGTCCCATGCCCCCGGCGCCGATGACACCGAACCGCAAAGTGCGGCTATTGCGGCTT
>JBDRSI010000256.1:0-5482 GCA_043825055.1 Verrucomicrobiota bacterium | reverse complement strand
AGTGGCTTGCTGACCAGCGGGATCGCATCGTCCGCGGGGGTTCCGGAAGGCGTCGTTGCCGACGTTCTGGTAGCCCCATACAATGACCTCGATGCGATTGCCCTGCTGATGAAGAAGTATAGCCATGACGTGGCTGCAATCATCGTGGAACCGGTTGCCGGGAATATGGGTTTGGTGCCGCCTGAGCCTGGTTTTCTCGAAGGTTTGCGGAAACTGACGGCTGATAAAGGGGCGCTATTGATCTTCGACGAAGTCATTACAGGGTTCCGTCTCGGTCCCACGACTTATGGCGTCTTGTGCGGTATCACGCCTGATTTAACGTGTCTGGGAAAGATCATCGGCGGAGGGATGCCGATTGGCGCGGTCGGGGGCCGGGCCGGGATCATGAAAAGACTCGCGCCTTTGGGCGCCGTGTATCAGGCGGGCACGCTCAGCGGCAATCCGGTGGCGGTTGCCGCCGGTCTAAGTACGCTTAAAGTGCTGATCGCTGAAAACCCGTATTCCGAGATTGCCCGTCGCGCGAAAAAAGTGAGCGACTGGTTTGAGGACCGGACATTCTCAAGGGACATCAAAGTCCATTGCGCAAATATCGGCGGCATGTTCACGGTTTTCTTCTGTGAGCCCAAAGTCCGAAATCTGGCGGATGCAAAACGTTGCGATACGCACATATATGCCCGCTTCTTTCACGGAATGCTGAAACGGGGGATTTATCTCCCGCCTTCGCAGTTCGAGGTATGCTTCATTTCCGCCGCCCATACGGATGAGGACATAGACTGCTTTCTGGGGGCGGCCGGCAAAGTACTGCCAGGCAACGCTTCACGAGGATTGGGAAGTGGCTGATGGATGATTCGCAACACAAGCTGAGGGTAAAAGCCATTGCGCTCCTTTCGGGAGGATTAGACAGCACTCTCGCCATCAAGCTCATGTTATCTCAAGGTGTGGACGTGGTGGCGGTTAATTTTACCAGCCCATTTTGCACGTGCAGTCCCCGCCGGCCGGGATCCTGTCATCTGGCATCGGCCATTGCCCGCGAGTTGAAGGTGCCAATCCGTGTCCTCAGTAAGGGCCTGGATTATCTGCGGATTGTCGAGCGGCCGCGCTTCGGTCACGGCCGCGGACTGAATCCCTGTCTGGATTGCCGGATTTATATGCTGAAACAGGCGGCTTCCCTCATGGAAATCGAACAGGCGCATTTCATCGTAACCGGGGAAGTGCTGGGACAACGTCCCATGTCCCAGCATCGCGCGGCGCTGGACTTGATCGAGCGGGAAAGCGGCCTGATGGGTTATATCCTGCGCCCGCTCAGCGCGCAGTGGTTGCCGCCGACCATCCCGGAACAGAACGGCTGGGTGGCGCGCGCAAAACTCCTGGCGATCCGCGGACGTTCTCGGTCTGAGCAGTTAGCGTTGGCAAAACAGGAAGGCGTGGAACTCTTCGGCTGTGCGGCCGGCGGATGCCTGCTGACCGATCCGGTTGTGGCCCGGCGGCTGAAGGACGTGTTTTGCTTTTGCCCCGATTATGGTCTGCGCGACGCCAAGCTCGCTATATTCGGCCGCCACTTCCGTCTGCACGCCGGATTGAAAGCGGTTATGGGACGCAACCAGGAAGAAAATGAGAGCCTGGCGCGGCTCGGCACGGACTGGCCGGCGCTGGAACTGGCCGATTTCCCCGGGCCGGTTATGGTGCTCCGGGGAACGATGCTGGACGGCGACCGCGTGCCGCTGGGCCGATTACTCCATCGCTACGCGCCGAAAGTAACCGCCGACCCCGTGACCGTCCGGTGGGCCTGGGGCGATCAAAGCGAACAGTGGGTTGTCTTCGGTTCCACCACGGACCAGGAACTGGATGCCTGGAGAATCTAAGGCGCCGTTTCCGGCGGAACAAGCGTTGTAACCGATGTCAGACGAACACACAGACTGGACCATTGTCGAGCAGGTCAAGGCGGGGGATAACCGGGCGTTTGACGCGCTGATGGCGCGTTACAAACGACCCGTGCTGAACTTTGTGTGTCGCATGATCGGCGACGCGAGCGAAGCGGAAGATTTGACGCAGGATGTGTTCGTTCGCGCGTATCAGAACATCCGCAAGCCGGGGTTTCACCAGACGACCGGAGCGTTCTCGACCTGGCTCTTCCAGGTGGCCCGCAACGCCGCGATTGACTGCCTGCGCAGGAAGAAGCGGCACTTGGTAGAGTCCCTGACAACCATGGAGGAAAATGGCGAGAACGTGGCGGTCACCGCAAGAACGGCTGACAGAGAAATCGCCGTAAAGGAAATTGGCGAACAGATTGCAGCAACCGTCGCTATGTTGCCCGAAGACCAGAAAACCGCCTTCATTCTTTCGGAATACCATGAATTGTCATATGCTGAAATTGCCGCGATCATGAAATGCTCGGTCAAGTCGGTCGAATCACGCCTGTACCGCGCAAAGCAGTTTCTGCGCGACCGACTGCGAGATCTGCTCGAATGACCATCGCACCCAACAGGCCGTCACGCATATCCCGTTCGGCGGCCGCTTTTCTGGGCCTGAATCGAGGCATGGTCGGCCTGCTCTCGATGGTCATCCTCGTGGGTATGGGCGAGCGGATGGCCGAACGGTTTCTGCCGATCTATTTGATGGCGCTGGGGGGTGGCGCGCTATCTATCGGGCTCCTGAACGGACTCGATAATCTCCTTTCCGCGTTGTACTCCTTTCCCGGCGGTTACCTCTCCGACCGCCTCGGCACCAAGCGGGCGTTGCTGGTCTTCAATCTGCTGGCAATATTCGGCTTTCTTGTTGTGATCCTGATCCCCGCCTGGCCCGCCGTGATCGCCGGATCGTTATTCTTTCTGTCGTGGACCGCGATTTCGCTTCCGACCACGATGAGCCTCGTGGCGCGGGTGTTGCCAAAGAACAAGCGTACCATGGGTGTTTCGATGCACTCACTCGTCCGGCGGATTCCGATGGCGTTGGGGCCGATACTCGGCGGATTGATGATCACGACGTGGGGTGAGACTCGGGGTGTGCGGCTTGCGTTTGTGGGCGCGCTGGTTCTGGCGGTTGTGGCCATGGTTCTTCAGCAACGCATGATTTTGGACGAGACGAAGAGCGCCGGGGACCGGCGGAAAGCGCAGATCAATCCCTTGCGGCTGTTCCGCGAGATGCCGACCGCGTTGCGCCGCCTGCTCGTCTCGGACATCCTCGTCCGGTTCTGCGAGCAGATACCATATGCGTTTGTCGTGGTCTGGGCCATGAAGAGCATTGCACATCCGGTCTCCGCCTTTGAATTCGGCGTATTGACCACCATTGAAATGGCGATCGCCGTGCTGGTTTACGTCCCGGTGGCATGGATGGCGGATCGCACTACCAAGAAACCGTTCGTGGCGCTGACCTTTGTCTTCTTCACGTTATTCCCACTGGCCCTGCTGTTCTGTCAATCGTTCTGGACGCTGGCGGCGGCCTTCGTACTCCGGGGGTTGAAGGAATTTGGAGAGCCGACACGCAAAGCGTTGATCATGGACCTTGCGCCGAGCGGGAAGGAAGCCGGCATGTTCGGTCTGTACTATCTCATGCGGGACGTGGTGGTGTCCGTGGCCGCCTTCGGCGGCGCGTTCCTGTGGCAGGTCAGCCCGGCTGTCAACTTCCTGACCGCCTTCGGCTTCGGAGTGCTGGGAACCGCATGGTTCATCGCATTTGGAAAAGACGAATCGCCGATGTCGGGCGCAAGGACTTGGAGGGCCATGCCATGAAGGTGCGCGAAAGCGGTATGCCCGAAGCCGGATTGTGGCACACGCTTTTCGACTCCGAATCCATCCTGGGCGCGATGGGATTGACCGGCGCCGTGCAGGACGCCGTGGATTTCGGATGCGGATACGGGACGTTTGCGATCCCCGCGGCGAAGCGGATTCAAGGTACGCTGCACGGCTTCGCCATTGATCCGGCAATGATCGAAGCGAGACGACGGTACTGGTTCTGGGGATAATTTTGACTTGTTGACATCACGTGCAGGAGTGTGGTATACAGCATTCCAGTTTTTGGGAGCATCGGCATCACGGAACGCGGTGTAAATCCGCGACGGACCCGCCGCTGTAATCGGGGAGTTCGGCCGCAATGAGCCACTGGTTCGCGTCCGCCGCAGGCGGGTAGCGAAACGGGAAGGCGTGGCCGTGCAGCGATCCGAAAGTCAGAAGACCGGCCGGCTTGCTCTAATGTAACGGGATCTGATGGCAAAGGGTTCCGGTGGACCTTTATGGTCTGCCGGAGCCCTTTTTCTTTTTGGCATGTAGAACGTAGTGAACAGAAAACAGAACGCGTAGTGCAGGGGTTAGCCAGAAGTGGCACAGTGTATAAACGGGTCCACGCCTGCCGGGGCCCTTTTTATTACGGCAGGCAAAAAAAGGAGGTCACGCATGAAACGCAGCAAAGTAAAAAATGTGCAGGCGATCATCGCCCGTCGCAAGGCCTGCAAGGCCAACGGCACGGGGCTCTCGCACTACATCCTGATGGATCGAAAATCGAAATGACGCATACGCGTTCCGTTTCCGAAGCGGCCCCATCGCGGGGCCGCTTCCTTAACACCGGCAATGGGCCGCACTTGCAGCCCATTGATATCGGCCACGACTCCTATATGGCCCTGATCGGACCCGACACGGCGTTCTGGTCGCTCGTTCGCAAGGACGCGCTCGCCGAGACGCTCGCGGACCCGTCATTCCGTGCGGCCGTGGCGAAGAAAAACGGGGCCTTCGCCAGGGAGATGCAAGCGCTCCGCTTCGGGCTCAAGCCCTCGGCGGTCTATTTCAACCCAACCGAACGCTGCAATCTTAACTGCCGCTACTGCTACATTCCGGAGAAGATGCGCAAGCACGGTCGGCACATGTCGCGCGCGAAGATGTTCACGGCGCTGGAGCGTCTGAAACGGTACTTCAAGACAACGATGCCGGGCAACCGGTTGCCGCAGGTCGTCTTTCACGGCGCGGAACCGATGCTCAACCGTGAAGCGCTTTTTGACGCCATTGAGCGCTATGGCAAATCCTTCCGCTTTGGCGTTCAAACCAACGCCACTCTGCTCGACGACTCCGCCGTTGCGTTCCTGACCAAACGTGGCGTCGGGATCGGTCTTTCGCTTGACGCATCCATCCCCTCGGTGGCCAACAGGACGCGCTGTTCGTGGAACGGGGAGGGCGTCTTCGATGCAGTCGAAACCGCCATGCGGAAGCTCAAGGGCTATGTTGGCTTCAACGTAATTTGTACGATCACGAACGAGAACCTCAAACATCTGGTGGCCCTGGTGGACTTTTTCCACGCGCGCGAGGTGCCGGCATGCATGCTCAACATCGTCCGCTGCACGTTGCCGGGTGCGAGAGCGATCAAGCCGACCGATAGCGCGGCGGCCAGGGCCTATCTCGCCGCGCTGGATCGGACGCACGCGTTGTTCAGGCGTACCGGCCGCAAACTGATTGTGGCCAACTTCGCCAACGTGCTCGTTTCCATCCTCGCCCCGACG
>JBDRSI010000255.1:0-4616 GCA_043825055.1 Verrucomicrobiota bacterium | reverse complement strand
CATTTGCTTCGGTTTTATCGTTCGGCGTTGGGCGTTCGATGTTCGATGTTGGATGTTCGATGTTTGCTTCTTCTGAAGGCGTCATGAACCCCAGGAGGCTAATCAGGGTGCTGGTCATGTCCTTGCGATGCACGATCATATCAATCAGCCCATGCTTGAGCACAAACTCGGACCGCTGAAATCCTTTGGGGATATCTTCCTGCGTCGTTTCCTTGATGACCCGGGGACCCGCGAACCCGATCAGGGCCTTCGGCTCGGCCATGATGATGTCGCCCAGCGTGGCAAAACTCGCCATGACCCCGGCTGTGGAAGGATGGGTCAACACCGAAATAAAGGGCAAGCATGCCTGCCCATGGCGCGCCACGGCGGCGCTGGTTTTGGCCATCTGCATGAGACTGAAAAGCCCCTCGTACATCCGGGCGCCGCCCGTGGCACAGACGATTATTACCGGCAAGTGGGCCACGGTCGCCCGTTCAAACAGCCGGGTGACTTTTTCGCCGACCACGGACCCCATACTGCCGCCTAAAAAATTAAAATCCATGATACCCAACGCCACGGTGAACGGTCCCATCTGGCCCTGGCCACACAGCACCGCATCTTTGAGTGCGCTCTTCTTTCGATTTTCAACCAACTTGGCCGCGTAGGAAACCTGGCCGGTGAATTGCAGAGGATCCGCGCTGACCAGGTCGGCATCCCATTCCTGGAACGTGCCCGCGTTAATCAACAGCGCCAGCCGTTCCTGCGAGGAAATCTGGAAATGAAACGCGCACTTCGGGCATACGCCCTTGCCTTCCTCGATCTCGTGTTTATAGACAATCTCATTGCAGTCCGGGCATTTTACCCATAAGCCGCTGGGCAAATCCTTTTTCTGGACCTTGATCGAGGTATATTTTTTACGGTCGAATAAGCGCATAATTCTCCAATGCGGCCAAAGGCCTCAACTAAATTCGAAATCTCGTCAACCACGCCCCACAGTCAGCACACCAACCATGGCCGCCCCGGCCTGTTTGAGCATGCGGGCGCATTCATTGACCGTCGCCCCAGTGGTCATGACGTCATCAACCAGGAGGATACGCCGCCCCACCGTGTCTCGGGGAGCCTGGATCGAAAACATGGCTTTAACGTTAGCAAGTCGCTCGTCGGCTGTCAAATGAGTTTGCGATGGCGTAGGCCGGACGCGGCGCAAACACGCGCGCAGAATCAGGGACGGGCAGACGGCGGCCAGTCCCTGTGCCAGCAGAATCGCCTGATTATATGAGCGCTCCCGCTCGCGCGCGGGATAGAGCGGCACATAGGTCACAGTATCCAGACCGGCCCGGGCAAAGTAGATTTCATAACAGGCCCGCAGGAGAGTCGTTAAGTCGCGGCTCAGCCAGGTGGCTCCCCGATACTTGAAATCATGCAGGATCGTCCGCAAAACGCCCCGGAACCGTGCAACCGATCGGGCCCGTTCAAAGGCGGGTAGCCGGGCCATACACCCCGCGCAGACGACCGGAAACGACACCTCGCCCTCCAGCGGATCCCCGCAGATCTGGCAAAAGGGCGGATGAATCCACTCCAGCCGTATCAGGCAGTCCCAGCACAGATACCCGGAAGGCTCACCGACCTCGCACCCGCACCCGGCACAGGTCCGCGGGAAAATGACATCCATGAAGGCGTTCAGCATTGGCTTCATTCCAGGTAACTGTTCATGTTGGGTTCAGCGGCCCGCCTGCAACGCTGTAGCACTGCGGGCAGGTTCACGGTTCAGCGGTTGCCAGGTTTCGCCGTAGCGCTACACCCAGGCGAGAGCGCTTCGCCTGCCTACATCGGAGCGGCTTCGCGCAGGCAGGCCCAGACGAGTCGGATTTTGGGCGAAAACCCAACCATTGAACCGCTGAACCGTGAACCATGCCTGAAATTCCTATACCTTAAGTATAGCCCTGATTTGTCAACCGATCAATGACTGTTGTCAACTTCGCCGGGAAATGCACTTGCCAATCACAGGGCAATGGACTATGTTAACTGTACTTTTACGCGGTCAAGATGGGTTTTAGTCTTTTCATTAGAGGATTTCACTATGGCTGATGACTTTAAAAATATATTAAATCAGGGGCCGGCAGACCAAACGCGGCTAACCCCCTTTTTACTGATCATCCTGCTGGTCGTTGCCGGGGTTGCCGCCGCCGTTCTCAGCCGCCCCTGGTGGGAGCGCCGGAAGAACTGCACCGCGCAACCACCCCACGAGCAGACGGTCCAGAATCCCCGTCAACAGGCCTTCCAGGCGATTTGCGCGCTGGCAAGCAATAAGTCCCTTGAGGAGGCCCGGCAGAAGGGATATACCCTGCTGGCGCAAACCAAAGACCCGGCCCTGACGGCGTCCTTGGAGACCTTGCTGGGGCAAATTAATATAGAGCTTATCCTGTCGCAGGCCCCCATGCCGGAAAAAGAGGAATATGTGGTCCGGTCGGGTGACAGCCTGGCACGCATTGCCAGAAAATTCAAGACCACCGTAGACCTCATTAAAAAAGGCAACGCGCTCCAACGTCCCGTCCTGCATCCAGGCGACCGCCTGCGGGTCTTTAAAGGCACGTTCACCCTGGCCATCAGCAAGAGCCGGAACGATCTGGTGGTTAAAGTCAACGACCGGTTTTTCAAGCGCTACCGTGTCGGCACGGGCAAATTCGGCACGACGCCGACCGGAATCTTTGTAATCACCGAAAAGATCGAACAGCCGCCCTGGTGGCGGCCGGACGGCAAGATGATCCCCTTCGGCGACAAGGAAAACGTGCTGGGAACACGCTGGATGTCGCTGCGGGCCACGGGCACCACGGCTACTGTGCGCGGGTACGGCCTGCACGGCACGTGGGAACCGGAAACGATCGGCGCTCAGGCCAGCGCCGGATGCATCCGCCTGTTGAATAGCGAGGTGGAAGAACTGTTCCTGATGGTCCCCAACGGGACCAGCGTGGTGATCACCGAATAGCCGTTAGTATCTCATACATCAGGAACCGTTATAAAAAACAAGAAGACATCAAAATGGCCTCATTAATAAAATTCCAAATTCCAAGCTCCAAATTCCAGGGAAACGCAATCAATTAAAACAAAACGGATAGAAAAGTTGGATTTATTTTATCTTCATTAGAATTTGAATATTCCTTGGAATTTGGATTTTGGAACTTGGAATTTCTGGGGTTGCGGGTGTAGCGCGCATTGGGGATTTCAGCGCATGGCCAATCATTCGTTAGCATTCGAAAAGCCCATAGTGGAGCTGGAAAACAAACTGCAGGAACTCCGCGCGTTCAGCGAGGCGCAAAATATTGACGTTTCGGCGGAACTGGCGGATCTGGAAAAAAAAATCGCCGAGACCAAACGCACTATCTTCCAGAACTTGACCCCCTGGGATGAAGTCCAACTGGCCCGCCACCCCCAGCGCCCTTATACTTTGGATTATGTGGAAGCCATTTGCACGGATTTCATCGAGCTTCACGGGGATCGGCATTATGCCGACGACCAGGCCATGGTCGGAGGATTCGCACGGATTGATAATGAACCGGTCATGATCCTGGGCACGCAGAAAGGGCGGGACGTCAAAAGCAACGTGGCGCGCAATTTTGGCATGGCTTATCCGGAAGGTTATCGCAAGGCTTTGCGCCTGATGAAACTGGCGGCCAAACATGGCCGTCCCATCCTGACGTTGATTGACACGGCAGGCGCCTATCCCGGTGTGGGCGGCGAGGAGCGCCATGTGGCCGAAGCGATTGCCGTCAATCTTAGGGAATTATTCCTCCTGCCAGTCCCGATCATCGTCACCGTTATTGGCGAGGGCGGCAGTGGCGGCGCGCTGGGTATCGGCGTAGGGGACCGCATCTTGATCCTGGAACACGCCTATTACTCGGTGATTTCGCCCGAGGGATGCGCCGCGATTCTGTGGAAAGACCGGGCATTTGCCAACCAGGCGGCCGCCGCGCTCAAACTGACCTCCAAGGACCTGTTAAAAGCCGGCCTGGTGGACGAGATCGTTCCCGAACCGCTGGGCGGTGCCCATACGGATCCTAAGGCCATGGCCGCAACGCTGAAACAGCGCCTGCTGGCCCATCTGCGCGAGCTGAAAGCCGTCCCAACGAAAACCCTGTTACGCCAACGCTACGACAAATTCCGCGCCATGGGTGTTTTTAACACCGAGCCGGAACCCGAACCCGCGAAGGTATGAGCTCGCAACGGCCTTTGGCCGCAACCAAAAACTTTTCGCCCGCTAAACACGCGAAATGACGCGAATAAATCGGAAATCAAAAATTAGAAATCAAAAATCAAAAATTCCTTATGCATCCTTATCGCACTAACACTTGCGGCGAATTACGCCATACCGATATTTCCAAAACCGCCCGTCTATCCGGCTGGGTCTTTCGCAAACGCGACCATGGCCAACTTTTGTTTATTGACCTGCGGGATCATTACGGCCTGACGCAGATAGTTATTCAACCCGATCGCGAATTTTTTGACCTGTGCACGCGCCTGCACCTGGAAAGCGTGATCACCGTCACCGGCGCCGTGGTGGAGCGCTCACCCGACACGGTCAACCCCAACCTGTCCACGGGGGAAATTGAGCTGGTGGCCGACGCCGTCGCATTGGAAGC
>JBDRSI010000254.1:0-10538 GCA_043825055.1 Verrucomicrobiota bacterium | reverse complement strand
GGAGGCGGTCATGAATTCCTGGTCATGGATGCCGTCAATATATTTGCGCGTAATAGTCCAGCGGCCGACCGGGACAGGCGCGAGATTGTCATAAAATTCCTGCCAGGCTGATAATAACTCAGCGGATGCCGAGAAACGCTTGCCCCACTCCAGGGCCCTCGGCAGAAAATGGCGCAGCCCGCAAATGTCCGGCATGCTGTCCCGCACACTGCTCCAGGTCTCAGCGGCATTGTCCGGCTCCAGGTGGTATTTATTGTCTGCGCCTTTCCTGGCGTACTGCCTGTAGGCAGCCAGGATCTCGCGCAGAAGCGGATAGAATATTTCCTTCAAAAATTTTCCATCGCCGGAAGCCAGATAATACCATTCCATCAGAAGGCACAGCTCGAGATTGCCGGAAAAATAATTACTGACAAAAATATTTTTGCGTTTTTTTTCATCCTGCTCCCGAAGATTAATTCCTACGCAAGCGCCCCAGATGGTGAAGCCTTCCCGGAAAATGAGGCCGTCGAGGCCGAAAAGTTTTTTAGTCTGCCTGCGGACAAAATCACTGGTTTTAAAATACAGGTCGAAAAATTCGGTTATGAACTGCCAGCGGCCCGCGGCAAAAAGCGGCCAGTAAACTTCGCGCATATTCTGGAAAACATATTCCGGGTCCCAGGAGCGCTCGTCCTTATTAAGAAGATAATGCGCGCCGTTAAAGCGCGGCGGCATTCCGCCGCCCGCAGCGCAGGCAATGGAGTATTGCGTGACATACCAGAGCCGCTCTTCGTATTCAGCGTCACCTGTGCCGCTTTCGAGGTCAATAAAGCTTTTTGACCAAAAATCTTTCCAGTATACTTCATGCTCATTGAGCCAGGACTTCAGCTTTGCTTCAGGTATTTCCACCCATGCCTTGCCCTGTTTTTCAACATCAGCCAGAGTGTCTACACCACTTGCGGGCGCGCACCCGGGAAGAGCTATCAGGATACGCTGCCTGGCGTTGGCTTTTAATTCGAGGCTGTTATTGCCCGCAGCTTGAGCGCCGAGAGCCTTGACAAAAGCGCCCCATGCCCGGCCGAGCAGCGGGTCCTGAATATCTTTGGTATCTTCCGGCTCGAGCCCGACCCGCCGGTTGTAATCATTAAAAACACTGTCACGGTTAATATGTACTGTGCGCAGTAGGCTATCATTAGCCGAGGTTTCATCGCCTGTATGCCAGTTTTCGAGAGTTATGGTAAAAGGCTTGGGGTCAGACCGCTTGTCAGAAATATCAAGTAAAACAAGGTCTTTTCCGCGTATGGCCGTGAGTTCTATGGTTAGCTTGCCCCTGCCTGTGTCAATATAAATATAAATGCGCGCTTCAAAAAGGTCGCAGACCTGGCGAACTGACCTGGCCCTGGTGAAAAGCCCCTTGCTGCCCCGAAGCCTGACCCCGGCTATTGAGCCGTGCCGGTTATTGCCGGTCCAATTGTCGCAGCGGCCGAGCAGGAGATAAACTGAATCATCCGGAGTATGCATTGTGCCGCCTGCTGCCCCGCTGCCGAAAATCATGGCCTGAGCGGGATCAGGAGTGAAGCAACGGTACACTACAGAGTTGCGGCGACCTACTTTTTCAATATACTTCTCGCTGAAAAGCCGGTTTTTCATGTTGCGCTTCCTTAATTCGAGCTGTCCGGCATGTCACTTCGATACAATTATTGTCGCGCACGTTGAATAAATTTTTCGCATTTTGAGTAAGCACATCGCGGCGGATCTCCTCCGGCTTGCCGAAACGCAGGAGGGTTATATCAATATTGCCCATGAGCGCGATCTTCTGCCCTAAGTTTTTTTGAGAGCGTAAATGTCATTGGCGGAACGCAACGATTTACGGTTAATCCGCGTTTTACGCGCTTTCTGTCGTCCGGTGTCCGTCATCCCGCCTTCGCCCTCCGGGCTTCCACCGTCGCTGAAGCTTCCCCCTACGCGAAACCGCTTCGGCGGGACAAGCCGGCGGACAGGTCGGTGGGCAGGCTGGCTTACGGCGTCTGTTTCTGTGTCTTCATGGGTGCCGTTGCAACCGCCATGCGGTCAACCATGCGGGAGGTGCTGAAGCCCTCCACTAAGGGAATGATCTCCAAGCGCCCGCCCCAGCTTTCCACAAGGCGTCTTTCTTCGCGAACGCGCGTTTCTTCAAAGGACCCGCCCTTGACATGAATATCGGGGCGGATCATGGCCAGTAAGGGCAGAGGATTATCGCCCGAAAAAGGATATGCCATTGTCACGGCGTCGAGCGTGTTAAGCGCGTGTAATCGGAACGGGAGGGGGAATATCGGACGCCCGGCGCCTTTGTAGGTCCGCACGGAATCGTCATCATTGACCAGCACCAGCAGGCGCGCGCCCATGTTTCTTGCCTGGGCCAGCAGACGCGCGTGTCCGAGGTGAAGCACGTCAAAACATCCGTTGACCGTTACCAGGGGCCTGCCCGCAATGGCGGGACCACCGGTCGCGCTGGTATCCAGAAACCGATCCAGGTCATGACGGTTAGGCTGGGGGGCCATGACGGCATCCGGAACCGATATCGGCGTTCGACCGTCCTGGATGGCCTTTTGAATGTCGGCCGTCCAACAACCTGCGACCGGCTCCAGATCCACGATATGGTCAGCCAGCTTGCGCGCGAGCGTGGCGATGGCGCCGGGTGTCTTTTGCATGATGCAATCCACGAGCGTAAAGGGACGTAATCGCGCCAAAGCCGCTTCAGCATCACCTGACGAACACGTCGTGGCCATGGAAACAGCGCGCAAATGAGCCGCCATTTCGAGGCGCACGGCTGCGCTGGGCATGGCCGCGCCCTGACAGGCGATCGGCGAAACCGGGCTTGTCCTGCCGTAGCGCTTGGGCGAAGCAGGATGGATGATGACGCAGACATGGCTGGCCTGGCGCGCGGCTTCCCGGATAGCGGCCAGGTTGCCGGGATGCCATAGTTCGAAGGCGCCCGTGACAACGGCCAACGTTCCGCCCGCATCCGCAATATCTTTGCGCCATGCCTTCCATTGGTCCGTCGGGATGATCTTAACCTGCATATTTCATGGAACCTTCGTTTCCCTTCATATGCCCCTGCCAGAGTGCAACTTGCACTCTGGCAGGTTTCGACGCGGTGCTACGCACCTTGCTCAAGGTTAACCCTGAGCAAGGGCCGTCCAGCGGCCCGCGTCGAAGCCCGAAGGGTGGATATTTCATGCAACGTATGAAATATCCGGGTTAAGCGTTGAATTGTGTGTCATGGGTTGACCTTTGTTTCCCGGAGCACCCACTGGCGGTATGCGGGCAGGACCTGCGTTACGCTCACCGCCATGATTTCCGGCAACTCATACGGGTGGTGGCGTCGGATGAATGCCATCAGCGCCTTGGTTCGCGCGCTCCGGGTTTTGGCGGTTAACAGCCATTCCGCGGCCTGTTCCACCCGGTTTTGCCAGCGATACGTGCTGTGAATGGGCATAACCTGAACGCAGGCCGCCAGCCGCTCTTTCACTATCAGGTCGGCCAGGCGCAACGCGCCCCGGCGGGAGGCGACGGTTGTTTGGATAATGACTATGGCGTTTATGGGCATCTTATGAACAATGGTGAATGGTTGATGGCCGATCGCAACATGGTAAAGCCTCGAAAACGTCAAGTCAATCAATGGCGCGACCACGCGTTTCGCGTGGCTGGCACAAGGTTTACCACGCCAGAGGCGTGGTCGCGCCCTACGACGGCACAGTAGGGCCTCTGCTTGCTGAGGCCATTTTAAACGCGTCCGAAATGCAGTCATGATGTGGAAAAGGATGTCCGCTGACAAGCCCATAATGGCAACGCGCTTGACACCGGGGAATCAAAGCGACATCATGCCGCCGTGAAAACCGTGTATACCACCACAATTACCCAGGAAGCCCGGCGTCGCGGCATAGGCATTGAAGTCATTGACACGGAAACGCCGATTTTTATCCTCAAACACGGCGACCGGAAAATCAGGTGCTACAATTCCATGACTGACCGCGTCGGCGCGGTCACATTTTACATGGCCCAGGACAAGCGCCTGGCCAATGCGTTTCTGGCGCGCTATGGCTTTCCCGTGCCCAGGCAGATAAAATATTCCCGCCTCGATCAAGCCATGGCCTTCCTGACGAAATACAAATCTGTTGTCGTCAAACCCTGCCGGGAATGGGGCGGGCGCGGGGTTGCGGTGGCGGTCACCACAATGGCGGACCTGAAGCGCGCCATCGAACGGGCGCGGAAATTCAGCGAAGATGTGGTTGTTGAGCAATACGTCGAGGGTGTGGACCATCGGCTGATTTTTGTGGACGGGCGCTTTGTGGCGGCCATACGGCGCGAGCCGGCTTTCGTCATTGGCAACGGCGCCAGTTCGATCCGTTCCCTGATTTTACAGAAAAATGCGCGGGCCTGCCATGCCGATGCCAGCAACAGGATCCCGCTGGATGCCGAAACGCGGCGCAACCTGGCGGCGTTCAGCCTGGATTACGACAGTGTGCCGCGCAAGGGCAAGACCGTCCAAGTGCGTCTGACATCGAATTATCATACCGGGGGTTCGGTCACCGAAATTACGGAGACCGTGAGCGTGGATCTCGTCCGTGAAGCGCAAAAAATCGTGCGCCTGTTCGATGTTCCGGTTCTGGGCGTTGATTTTCTTTTCAATTCCCAAACCGGTCGGCATTGGGTGATTGAACTCAGTCCGGACTTGGCGATTTCGCCGCCCGAGGGGGGGAAAGTGGTGCGTCATTTCCTCGATTATCTGTTTCCGGAAACCAAGGGGAGCCCGGGGGGGCGGCCGCGTCCGATCCGGGCCAAACGCCGGCGCAAGCGAAGAAAAAACAATATTTTAACGCAAAGACCTGCCCGCAATGCTGCCCGCCGCAGTGGGGCTGCCGGCGGGCGCAAAGGCGCTAACCTTTCGACGCGGCGCTCTGGCGCCTTGTCCCTCGACTCCGCTCGGGATCCTGAGCCTGTCGAAGGACTCAAGGTTAGCCCTGAGCGAAGGCATGTCTTCAGGCCGAAGTCGAAGCCCGGAGGGTGAATGATTCAGGCTAAGAAGTCAAAATCACGTTAAAGAAACCATCAATGCACTTTAAAGTTATTGGATGTAACGTGCTCCGGCGCGAGATTTTTGCCTGGGCGAAGCGCCGCATGCAATAAAACCGAGCCAAAACGTGAATACTCAGGTGCTCAAGGAAGAGACAACTACGAAATACGCGAAAAACGCGAAAACTGGAGAAGGCAACAAACTTTTTTGTTGCCCAAAGCTTACCACTCTTAATCCATTTCGTGTATTTCGCGTGTTTCGTAGTTAAAAAAGGACCTGAATAGTTATGCCGAAACGATTGGAGCAACAACCCTCATGGAAGAAGCAAATTATGATTCCAGACCTTCAGGCCAGTGTAATGTGTGATGATGTCCGTCAGGAAATGAATGGAAAATTCATGTTGATCGGTCTGTTCGAGGTCATCACGGCCAAGCAATTTCCGCTGATGTTTTCCCGCATCTGTGTCGTGACCCGCTGGTGTGGGGGTGAGGGCGTCTTCCAGCAGGTGACCCGTTTGCTTAAGCCGGATCAGTCCACCGTGCTGGTGAAAGGACAGTCCATTCCCGTTCGCCTGCAGAACGCGGAAGCGACCGCTACAAATGTGGAAGTATTCATCAATACGGGGTTTGAACAGCCGGGTGCCTATTGGGTGGAGATTCTGCTGGATGACGACTTGAAATTACGCTATCCTTTGCGCGTCGTGCAGATGAACCCGGCCAAGCCCGCCGATCAACCCTGAATGAGTTGAATTGCCCCGCCAAAATCTATGATTTTTTTGCAGAGCAGAAGTTAGCCTGCATTATTCATGAAAATTACATTTTCATTTATAAGCATTTCAAAGCCAAGGGCTTTGAAATTTCGACGCGTCCCGATGCTCTTCGCGATCGGGACTTGCTCAAGGTTAACCCTGAGCACAAGCGACCTTAGTCGCTTACACCGAAGCCGTTAGGTCGGGTTAGCCCGCGAACCATCCCGCTTCGCGTGGAAGCTTCCGCCTTCGCCAAGGCTATGGCGGACAAGACGGCGGGACAGGCGCGAAAGAACACAAAAAGGGAAGGATTGAGAAGACGAAAAATCATGATTAAAATTCATGTTATTGAAAAGGCAATGTATGAAGCAATGCGGCTGGCCGTGACGCGTTTACCTCCGGATGTAGAGGTGGCTTTAAAAAATGCGCTGGCTGAAGAAACCGAGCTGCTGGCGATCGAGCATTTGAAAAGCTGCCTGAAAAATGCTCATTTGGCAAAATCCGGGCAAGGCTTGGTATGTGGCGATACCGGTTTTCCACTGTTTTATGTAAAAATCGGTCCGGGTGTTGAAATTGAAGGCGGGATTCCCGCCATTTTACGGGTAGCCCAGACAGCCACAGAAAAAGCTACTGCTGAAAGTTTCCTCCGTCCTACCATGGTTGATCCGCTTACCAGAAAAAACCCGGGCAACAATCTTGGGCCGGGAATGCCAAAAGTTGAAATTCTGTATGGCGGAAAAAACAAGCAACTCGAAATCATTGCCGTGCCAAAAGGCGGCGGCTCGGAAATTTTCGGAACTTTTTACAGGATGCTTTTCCCGACCGACGGCAAAACCGGGATCAAAAAATTTATCATAGAGTGCATAAAGGATTCCTGTTATGCCGGAAAAATATGTCCTCCTGCGATCATCGGCATTGGAATCGGCGGCACTGCCGATTTGTGCATGAAACTGGCCAAGGAAGCGGCCTTGCTGCGGGTTGTCGGGGAACATAATCCCGATCCTGAGACTGCGCAGCTGGAAAAAGAACTGCTGGACGCCGCGCGCAGGCTGGGCATCGGTCCGATGGGTTCGCGCGGAATTAACTGTGTGATGGATATCCATATTGAGAAAGCGGTTACCCATACAGCGGCGTTGCCGGTAGCGGTCAACGCACAGTGCATGGTGGGCAGACGCTGGAAAGCTGCGATCGCCGATAACGGAAAAATAAGTTATTCCGGCAAGATCAGCAACTGGAAGAAAGGAATGTAACATGAATGCCAGAGAGATAAACCTTCCGTTGAGTCCAACAGATGCGTCTGCGCTTGCACTGGGCGAGATCGTGACGGTCAGCGGTATGATCTTTACCGGGCGCAGCCGTTTTCATATCCGGGCGATTGAGGACAAGATTTCCCCCCCGCTGGACTTCGTTAAGATCAACTGTTTTCTGCACGCCGGCCCGGTGATGCGCAAGGACGACGACGAATGGAAAATTGTAACCATCGAACCGACTTCAAGCATTAGGTTTGAGCGATACGGTGCGGACGTGATACGCAAATTCAATCTCCGGACATTGATCGGCAAGACCACGATGGGGCCGCGGACAGCGGAAGCGCTCCAGGAAACAGGCGGAGTCTATCTGAGCAAGATAGGCCTTTGCGGAAATCAGTTGCGTGACCAGGTGATAAAAGTACATGGAGTCCATTTTCTCTATGAGATTGTAAAAACCGAGGCAACATGGGTGCTGAAAGTAAAAAACTTCGGGCCGTTTTTTGTAGCGATTGACGCGCATGGAAATAATTATTTTGAAAATATGAATATGGATATTGAAAAGCGCATGCCGGAGATCAAGGCAAGGCTCGGCATTCCGGCTGGATATTCATTTGCTGAAGTAAATGCGGCCAACACCGTAAAAAAATCAACATGAATGAAATAAAATATCTTTCGGTTTGTGGAATGCTGGGCTACGGTTTCCCGGCAGAGGGGCTGAGGCGGGCGCTCGAAGAAGATTTAGCGTTCATCGGCGCCGACAGCGGCTCGACTGACCCCGGGCCGTATTATCTCGGCAGCGGCAAAGGGTTTGTAAAAGAAATGCAGATACGCCGCGATCTCGAACTGGCGCTGCTGGCCGCCAGGAGAAAAAACATTCCGCTGATCATCGGCAGCGCCGGCGGATCCGGGGCGAAACCGCATGTTGACTCGTTTGTGGAAGTTTTGCTGGACATTGCCGCTATAAACAAACTGCATTTCAAGCTGGCCGTGATATATGCCGACCTAACCCGCAAAACGCTGGCAAAGGCGTTGAAAGAAAAACGAATTACCCCCTGCGGGCCCGTGCCTGAACTGACTGCTGAAAAAATCGAACGGGTCTGTAATCCGGTCGGACAATTCGGCACGGAGCCCCTGATTCAAGCCCTGGCCGGTGGTGCGGATGTGATCATCTCAGGACGTTGCTGTGATACTGCAGTTTTTGCAGCCTATCCAATCTGGAAAGGTTTTGATCCGGCCTTGGCGCTACATTGCGCCAAAATCGCGGAATGCGGCGCCTTGTGCGCTTATCCGGTGGGGGCGAACGATTCTCTGTTGTGCATTCTCCGCCAGGATCATTTCATTGTCGAACCGGTTAACCTGGAAAGGAAATGCACCCCGCAATCGGTAGCCGGACATTCGCTTTACGAACAGCCCAATCCGGAGTGCTTTTATGAACCGGAAGGTATGATTGACATGCGGCAGTCGAATTTTGAACAGATATCATTACGCGCGGTAAAAGTTTCCGGAACGGTTTTACGGACTTCGGCAAAGCAGACATTGAAACTGGAAGGCGCGGAGTTGAAAGGTTGCCGCACGGTAACCTTTGCCGGGATCTGTGATCCAATGGTTATCGCACACCTCGATGATCTGCAAAATGGCGTACGGAAAGCAGTCAGCGCCAATCTCAAAGGGGTTGTTGCTGAAAATGAATATCAGTTGATTTTCCGCCGTTACGGGCTTGATGCCGCCACGTTCGTCAAACCGGTAGATCCGGTGCTGCCGCACGAAATCGGTCTCATGATCGAAGCAATTGCTCCGACACAAAAGCTGGCCGATAATATCCTCAGCCTGGCCAGGTCAACCGCACTGCACCAGGCGTTTGAAGGGCGCAAAGCCACGGCCGGCAACCTGGCGTTCCCGTTTTCACCATCTGATCTGAGCGGCGGCGCAGTGTATGAATTTTCGCTGTATCACCTGATGGAAATTGATGATCCCGCAAAGATGTTTCCGGTAAAATTTATTGTCGTCTAATTGTGACGGAGAAATGTCAGTATGAAATTGTATGATATGGCAAAAGTAATCCGGACTAAAAATGCCGGGCCGTTTACCCTGACGCTGGACCTGATTTTCACCCAGGCGGCTGATTATGACAAAGTGTTGTCATCGCCCGGATTTACTGAGGAAAAAATAGCAATTCTCTACCAGGTATCCCCGGGAACAGTTAAAATCCATCCTTTCCGCAGGATACTGGCGGTCAAGGTAACCATGCCCCGCCCGGTCAGTTCCGGCGCGCCGGGAGACTGCGATGTTTACGGCAGCCAGCAGCATTTCCCGTTGGCCCGAATGGAAATATGATCAAGGACAATTTTATGAGTGAACTGGAAAAACTTAAAACTGAAATTTGCTCGGCAATCGACAGTCGCAAAGACGAAGTTATTGAAATCGGGGAAACTGTCTGGAAAAATCCGGAAACCGGCTTTAAGGAAATAAAAACATCCAGGCTTGTCGCGGAAAAACTCAAAGCCCTGCGCCTGCCTTGCAGGCAGGGACTGGCTGTCACCGGATGCCGGGCTGATCTTGATTCCGGCAGGGCCGGACCGACATTAGCCATACTTGGAGAGCTGGATGCAATCATCCTGCCGGACCATCCGGATGCTGATCCGTCAACCGGGGCTGTTCACGGTTGCGGGCACAACGCGCAGATAGCCAACATTATCGGGGCGGCCTTCGGGCTGACCGCGATAAACGCCGAAAAATACATGTCCGGAAAAATCGCCTTCATCGCGACCCCCGCGGAGGAATTCCTGGAGGTCAATTATCGCCTGGCCCTGGTCAAAGACGGGAAGATACGTTACTGTGGCGGCAAGGCGGAGATGATCCGCCTCGGTGTCTTCGACGATGTCAACACCGCCATGATGATTCACGCCGGCGATAAATATTTTTATTCTGAAAGCTACAACGGTTTTGTCATGAAGCAGATCATATTCACCGGCAAGGCCGCGCATGGCGGTTTGAGCCCTGACAAGGGCGTCAATGCCCTTTATGCCGCCAACCTTGCGCTGGGCGCGATCAACGCTCAACGTGAAACATTCCGCGACGAGGATTGCGTCAGGGTCCATGGCATAATCACCCGCGGCGGTGACGCGGTCAACGTCATCCCCGACAAAGTATCGCTGGAGATTCAAGTTCGTGCCAAAACACCGGTGGCGGTCATGGAAGCGTCTGGAAAAGTAGATCGCGCGATGCAATCAGGGGCCATGGCTCTGGGAGCAGCGGTGGAAATTGAAACCGTTCCCGGCTACATGCCGCTGAAAAATAGCAGTTCTTTCGTGCCGTACTATTTCAACAACATCAAGCGCCTGGACCCGGCTGCAGCACCCTTCGCAGTCGGGCACCGGGGTTCGTCGACCGACATGGGCGATATCAGCCAGATCATGCCCGCTTTTCATCCGTGCGCAACAGGCTGTTGCGGCGCACCGCATTCCAGGGATTTCCGGGTCGTTGACAGGGAAAAAGCCTACGTGGAGCC
>JBDRSI010000253.1:0-2383 GCA_043825055.1 Verrucomicrobiota bacterium | reverse complement strand
ATCAGCGCAGGGCCATCCACAACTCCCTCCCGCAGGTATTGCAGGGCCTGCGCGCCGAACAACGCCGGCGAGGCAAACGATGCCCGCAATTGCAGTTTCTTGAAATGAAAATTATTGGCGTTAAAACGGCAATAGGAGTTTTCACCAAAACCGATCCCAATGAAAGCAATAATGCCGCCCTTGATGTCGCCCTGACAGCATGCCGCAACGGCGTCGGCCAGGGTCGGCGGCGGGGTGGTCACCAGGACCCGGTCAATTTTACAGCCGAAATCATATTTCGCCAAAGACGTTTTAGAGGGATCAATTATTCCGTCAACGCCGAATTTGCGGGCAACCTGGACCCGCGCCTTCTCCTTCGCAAAAGCGCTCATAAAAATTTTATGGGCGCCCATGCGCTTAACCAGGGACAGCGCCATCAGGCCGATCGGGCCAGGCCCCATGATCAGAACATTCGAATTGATGTTGATTTCCGCCAGGCGCACCAGGTCAATCGCCACGCCCAACGGCTCGCTCAGCGCGGCAATATCCGGCGGCAGATCACCGCGGGGAACAGCGCAGATAGACGGGACCAGCATCTCCTCCGCGAAGCCGAAGGTGTTGGTGAACCAGAAACTCTTTACGTTCACGCAGAATTCCTGCTGGGCATTGCGGCAATAGTCGCATGTTCCGCAGGGGGTTGCCGAGTCCAAAACAACTTTCTGGCCCAGCTTGACATTATCAACGCCTTTCCCTGTTTCAATCACCGTGGCGGCGACTTCGTGGCCGAACGGCAGCTCCTGGGGACTTTCAGCGGGATTGTTATGCAAATCGGTGCCGCAGATGCCGCAGGCTTCCACTTTGACCCTGATCTCGCCTTCCGCCGGCGCCCGCAGTTGAATATCTTTTAAAATGATTTCGGAACCACGTTTAAATGCCGCTTTCATAACTTCCCCCTTGAATAATTCGATCGTTTCCAGCGATCCATGAAGATCGTTTCATCGTTTGAAACCATAGGGATCGGACGCCGGAATATCCATGCATGAAACGCGCATTTCTTATGGACTATTTTGATAGCAACTGGTAGTGTCCATCCCGGTACGGATCGCATGGGATCGAATCGAGTTCCGACTGATGCAGGCGCACAATATTCATTTTCTTGATAAAAACCTATGGCACAGTGCCTGGGCCCGACGTTCGCAGGAATTGACCCCTTTGTATATCGAACGTTATTTGGGACCGCGGCAGTCCACCCGCACATCCAGCCATACTTTTTGGGAACTGATCTGCGTGCCGGCCGGATTCGGCCGCCTGATCGGCTGTGCCTCCGTGGACTTGACACCCGGCACCCTATGCCTGGTGCCTCCGGGACTGGAGCACGCCGAATGCGGCGACGAAAAACTGAATACCCTCTGGATTGGTCTTAAAGGCAGGCACCTGAGCAATGAACCGGTCGTGCATCTCCGCTGGGTACACAACCAGGCGCTGGCCAATCGGGTGGAACAGCTATGGTTGTTTGTCATACGGCAATCCGGCCGCATCGGCCCGGAACTTGACGCCATGACGGCGGGCATTGTGGCTAATTTTTTTTGGCTCCTGTCGGAAGGCGCCAAAGATCCGATGGCGGCCGATGCCCTCAAACGGGCTATGCTGTTGTTTCACCAGCATTTCTTCACTCAAATATCGATCGCCGAAACTGCCCGGCGTTTCGGGTACAGCACGGGGCATTTCTGTCGTGCTTTCAAACAGCGGACCGGTCAGGCACCGATTCATTATTTGACGGACGTGCGCCTTCAACATGCCAAGCGTCTGCTGGAATACACCTCGCTGCCAATTCTGCAAGTGGCCAATCAAGCCGGCTATGAAGATCAGTTCTATTTCAGCCGTGTGTTCCGGAAAGCCATCGACCTGACTCCCACGAAATATCGCCGCACGGCACAGGCACATCACTGCAAGGGATCAGGGTTAAACCACAAATTAACATAGCGATTGCATTCGGTTGCTGGATATAGCAAAAGGGTGACATGCCAAGATATTTAAGATCGAATTTCCCGGCGCGATTTATCACGTGCGAGGGACGCAGGGGCACAGGCTCAAACCACAAAATAGGAACTAACCGATTAGTTTGTCACTAATATTTTTCTTTATGGTTTGACCCTGATCCTTCCCAGGCTATGATGTAGCTGCCCTTCAGGCAGACGAAGCAAAACTGGGCGAATCGGCCAATGCAGGCTATCGCCCACCATGGCAGGCTCAGCCTGACCCGCAACGTTGAGACTGTCGAAAAAGTCATTTTGGGCGGGTAAAAGGATTGAACCGATCTGCTGATGTGTTAGACTCCGGGTTATAAACTAAAGGAGACTAACGCATGCCACGATATAAGCCTTACGACTATAAGCAGATGTTA
>JBDRSI010000252.1:0-6564 GCA_043825055.1 Verrucomicrobiota bacterium | reverse complement strand
CTTAGGGTTTACGGCGACAAAGGCGGACTGGACATTAATCTGGATCGCCCCGCACCTGAAACCCTCCGTATCTGTGTTGGCCAAGATGTTGACACGAACATCTGGTGGCCGGTGAAATGTCCGCCCGTGCCCACCATGTATCAGCGATTTTTTGACGCGATCAAAAGCGGTAAACAGGGACAGACCAGTTTTGAGGGCGGTGCGCGGGTGCAGGCTTATTTGGATGCCAGTTTGAAATCCGCGGCAAACGGCGGCAAACTGATTGAAATAAAAAAATAAATTATTCAAGGAGACAACTATGACTACCAGGAACACCCAGCATAAACCGGACATCCGTATTGGAACGCTTGTGAGCGCGGGGATGAAGGCGCCGGAATATATCCGCCAGATTCGACCTTATGGTTTCGAGTCGTTCAGTCTCACTTTCGGGCAAACGACAAAAGGCATTAACTGGAAAAAGCTGGCCGCCGAGCTGAAGGAAGTCCTTGCCGACAGTCATGCCGTGATTTCGTCATTGGGCGTGTATGGCAACCCGCTTGAGAATGGCCCGAAGGACAGGGAGACGTTGCAAGGCTGGAAAGACGCCATTGACCATGCGCATCTGTTTGACTGCGACATTGTCGCCGGCTTCACCGGACGAAAGCGCAACTGTCCAATCGATGAGAGTATGCCGCGGTTCAGGCAGGTCTGGACGCCGCTCGCAAAACGGGCGCAGGCCAAGGGCGTGCGCCTCGCCTTCGAGAACTGCGACATGGGCGGCAGTTGGCAGACCGGCGACTGGAACATCGCGCACAATCCCGTGGCCTGGGAAATGATGTTCCACGAGGTGCCGTTCGCCAACCTGGGCCTGGAATGGGAACCGTGCCACCAGATGGTTAACCTGATTGACCCCATGCCGCAATTGCCAGAATGGGGCCGGAAAATTTTCCATGTGCACGGTAAGGATGCCACCATTTACTGGGACCGGGTCCGGAAGTACGGCATCCGCACCTCCGTTCATGAGGATATTGCCCGTAAGAGCGGCTCACAGGGGGCCAAGCCATTTGCCTATCACCGCACGCCAGGCTTTGGCGACAGCAACTGGACGGCCATTATCTCCGAACTGCGCACGGTTGGCTTCAAGGGCTCGATCGACATCGAAGGGTGGCATGATCCGGTCATGAAGGGCGCGTTGGAGATGACCGGCCAGGTTGCGGCGCTCAAGTACCTGAAACAATGCCGAGGTGATTTCATCCCTAATCCTGCGATATGATCGGCCCTGGCCGTTTAGGGAAATAATGGCCTCAGCAAGCTGAGGCCCTACTGTTGCCGTCGTAGGGCGCGACCTTGCGTCGCGCCATTTCGGCATACGCACACGTAGTTACGTCCAGGATATCAACACTTGCCGGTTAATTCGCTGTCCAGCGCCAGCAGGAAGTCGCGGTTGTCGGCGGCCAGGTAGCGCATGGCGCCGCCCATGCGGCTGAAGGTTTTGCAAAAGCGCAGGTAATAGGCGGGGTTATCCATGGGTGGCTCACCCTGAGCGCTCCAGTCCCAATGGGCATCGGCCAGGTCCACCACCATGACAAAATGGTCTTTAATGGCCGGCCCCTTCTGACGATGCAGGTTCTGGGCCATGGCAAAGGCTTTTTCAAAAATCATGGGCGACATAACCGCGGAACCGACCGAGAGATACACCCCGCCGTCCAGGTTGTTGACGCCGTGCGCGAAAGCCAGAAAATCACGCTGGGCTGTCCGTCCGATGGCCGCCCCCTGGTTCATGGGATGATTATAAATAATGTCATGCCCGAACATGGGATGGCCGGTGAACGGAATGTTCAGACGATAGGCCGCCGCCTGCACACTGTAGGACTTGAAGGGATGCGGAATCGCCAGCGGTCCGGGCTGAAGGTCAAAATGCCGCACGGCAGCCAGGAAATCGGCGGCCGCGGCGGCGCGCGCAGGATCCGTCTTCGTCCCGACTCTCCGAGAGGTCGGGACTTCGCCGGACAGGTCGCCGGACAAGTCGGCGGACAGGGCTTCCACCGCGACGCGCCGTAATTCGTCGGCGGAAGGAATCACCAGGCGTTCATTCTGGATCAGGGCCCCAACTGATTCGCCGTAGCCTAACCCCTCGTAGGCGCCGGTGATCAGCGCCAGATTAATATAGCGGCCGGTTTCCTGCCAGATGCCGAATTGGCCCTCGGCCACGTAGCGACGCACATCCTCGCCGCTTTGCCCTTGGAAGGCAAACTCCCAGTCATGAATGATCCCGGCACCGTTGGTCGCCAAGTGCGTTAACCACCCCTCTTCCATCAGCCGGATCAGGACCGGGGCCAAACCGTTCTTGATCGCATGCGCGCCAAACGCCAGCATGCTGGCCCGCCCCGCCCGCCGCGCCTGGCGCATGCGCACGGCTGTTTCGCGCACCATTTCCCGCGCTTCCCCGGAGAGGGTTCTGGGCGCCGTGCCGGGCAAGACGCAATCGCGCTCAATCACGATCTTGTTCTTGCGTTCGCTAAGCGGTTTAACGATCAACTTGTCGCGGTCGAATTGCGGATGGGGCATGGGTTTGTCGCTCCCCGTTAGTTTTGGCTAAGTACAACCCGTAACTGTTCAGACGTCATATCCGAAGATATTTTACCACGGATATCACGGATTACACTGATAAGGGTCAGACCGTCTGACTGTATGACCATCCCTATGTTATTCGTGCCCACGCCTTTAGCGTGGCAAGCTTCCGTGCTCGCCCCGCCCCAGGCGGGGTAATCCATGGCGAGTAGTAGTTATAATCTTATCATAATAGCGCCTTGAGACAACAAAAAAACATAACAAAACCGGGCCCTGCAGAGGGAAATACCCCCCCCCTAAAAAAACATTAAAATAGTTGTTGCATTCATTTTGCAACCTGATAGAGTATATGCCACTTGACTGCAGAATGAGAGAGTTCACAGTGAGATGGTAGATTGTCAGACGACGTTTTGCTCGGTGACGATCCGAAACCCGAATAAGTCGGGAACAGTCGCAGAACACTCATACCGCAGTCCAAGGGAGGAAAAGTATGGCTACGAAGCTGTATGTCGGAAACCTGTCCTTCACCACGACCGAAGGTGACCTGAAGGAACACTTTGCCACGTGTGGCACGGTGGTTAGTTGTAACGTCATCATGGACAAGTACACGAACAAGTCGCGCGGATTTGCCTTCGTGGAAATGGGATCGCAGGAAGAGGCCAACAAGGCCATTGCCGAGAAAAACGGCGCGGACTTCCAAGGCCGCACCCTGACGGTCAACGAAGCCAAGCCCCGCGAAGATCGGCCCCGTGGTAACTTCGGTGGCGGCGACCGCGGCGGTGGCGGTGGCGGTGGCAAGCGCGACTATCGTTAAACCGATTGTCGGGTTTTAAAATCGGGAAGAGCGTTCCGTGGAGACAACTCCCGGAACGCTCTTTTTTTGGGGGAGACGCCCCCCCCTCATTCACTGACCAGTTCCCTTTTTTTCAGCAGACGATCGCATCAATTCCCATGACTGCTTCCATTCCCCATTTGCCCCGCATCCTGTTCGAGGACGAGTGGTTGATCGCATTCGACAAGCCCAGCGGGCTATTGACCGTGCCCGACCGCTGGAACAAGGCCCGCTTCGACCTGATCGGCCTGATTCACCAGCACCTCGCGCCCGGCATATATAATGTCAACCAACTGGATGCCGAGACCAGCGGCGTTCTGCTCTGCGCCAAAACCAAGCCCACGCTGACGGCGCTGGCCCGGCAATTTGCAACCGGCCGGGCCAAGGCTTATTACCTGGCACTCGTACACGGCATATTGCCGGAACCCGACATGGTAATCCGCCGGGAACTGGAACGCGATCGCGACCAGCCCGGCCGAATGCGCCTGGCCGCCGCCTACCGTCGGGGCGCATGCCGGACACGCGCGCATGCGCTCGAGGTCTTTCGCGCGCACAGCCTGCTGGAGGCCTGGCCCAGCACCGACAAGACCCACCAGGTCCGGGTCCACCTGGCGCACGTCGGCTGTCCCGTGGTCGCCGATGCGTTTTACGGGAACGCTCGCGGCTTGTACCTCTCCGAGATCAAGAGCGACTACAAGTTCAAGACCAACGAACCCGAGCGCCCGCTGATCGGGCGCGTGGCCCTGCACGCCGAAAGCCTGACCTTCGCACATCCGGTCACCCATAACGAGCTGACGATTACCGCGCCTTGGCCAAAGGATCTTTCCATTGCCATCAAGTATTTAAAAAGATTTGCGCCTACCGGCGGGGATATGGTCAAATAAGAATTCAATGGAATGGCGTTTTGACTTTCTCCATCCGATAAAAAAGGCGTCCCGATATTCAATCGGGACGCCTTTTCAAAAAAATCCCGGCAACGTGCTACTCTCCCATGGCCTACACCATAGTACCATCGCCGCAGGGGCCCTTAACGGTCGTGTTCGGAATGGGAACGCGTGTTTCCTCCCCGCTATGATCACCGGAAAAAAAGCCAATTGCATAGAGGTTGGACAAGTTAATCTGCTCGCATTCGAGTGACGAGATAGGCAAAATATGGCCAAGTCGCACGGCGGATTAGTACCGGTTAGCTCAACGTCTCACGACGCTTACACACCCGGCCTATCAAGGTCGTAGTCTACAACCCGCCTTTAGTCCCGCTTGCGCGGGAGGGAAATCTGATCTTGGAGGGAGCTTAGCGCTTAGATGCTTTCAGCGCTTATCTTTTCCGTACGTGGCTACCCAGCGATGCTCCTGGCGGAACAACTGGTACACTAGAGGTACGTCATTCCCGGTCCTCTCGTACTAAGGAATGTTCTCCTCAAATTTCCTGCGCCCACAGTGGATAAGGACCAAACTGTCTCACGACGTTTTGAACCCAGCTCGCGTACCGCTTTAATTGGCGAACAGCCAAACCCTTGGGACCTTCTTCAGCCCCAGGATGCGATGAGCCGACATCGAGGTGCCAAACCGCTGCGTCGATGTGAACTCTTGGCAGCGATCAGCCTGTTATCCCCGGAGTACCTTTTGTCCGATGAGCGATGGCGCTACCACAAGCAACCACCGGGTCACTAGGTCCTGCTTTCGCACCTGCTCGACTTGTAGGTCTCGCAGTTAAGCTCTCTTCTACCCTTACGCTCTACTCATGATTGCCAACCATGATGAGAGAACCTTCGAACTCCTCCGTTACCATTTGGGAGGAAACCGCCCCAGTCAAACTGACCATCTAACACTGTTCCCCTCCCGGATTCACGGGAAAGGGGTTAGAATCTTAATTATCCAAAACTGGTATTTCACTGATGACTCCACTCCGGCTAGCGCCGGAACTTCAACGTCTCCCAGCTATGCTACATATGAAAAACCGAGATCCAATATCAGAATACAGTAAAGGTTCACGGGGTCTTTCCGTCCTACTGCGGGTATCCGGCATTTTCACCGGAAGTACAACTTCACCGAGATCCTCGTTGAGACAGTGCCCAGATCGTTACACGATTCGTGCAGGACGGAACTTACCCGCCAAGGAATTTCGCTACCTTAGGACCGTTATAGTTACGGCCGACATTCACCGGGGCTTCAGTTCAGAGCTTTGCCTTGCGGCTAACCCCTTGCCTTAACCTTTCGGCATTGGTCACGTGTCACACCCTATACATCCTCTTACGAGTTCGCAGAGTGCTGTGTTTTTGTTAAACAGTCGCCTGGGCCATTTCACTGCGCCTTCCCTGTGCTTTTCTTGCGATTACACTGGAAAGGACCCCTTCTTCCGAAGTTACGGGGCTAATTTGCCGAGTTCCTTAACGAGGTTTATCTCGCGCGCCTTGGTATATTCTACCATCCCACCTGTGTCGGTTTGAATACGGTCGCCTGCCTGACTCGCTTAGAAGCTATTTCTTGTCAGTGGGGCGTCAATCAATCCGCCTTGTATCGCTACTCAGCGTCCTTACGCCTCTCAAGGTTAATGCCCCGGCGGATTTGCCGACCAGGGCCCTCTAAAGGTTTCGGCCATCACTTCCAGTCGATGGCTGATTTAGCCTGCTGCGTCACTCCCTCGCTCAAACGTCAGACCGGCGGCACAGGAATATTGAACCTGTTTCCCATCACCTACGCCTTTCGGCCTTGGCTAAGGGGCCGGCTAACCCTGGGTGGACGAACCTTCCCCAGGAAATCTCAGGATTACGGCGGTCCGAATTTTCATCGGACTTTTCGTTACTCATGTCCGCATAATCACTTCCATCCGGTCCACGGTCGGTTCCCCTCCCGCTTCACTCCAAATGGAACGCTCTTCTACCACGCCATCCCGATACCCGCCTTGCGGCGTGATCGGGATGGCATCCGCGGCTTCGGCAGTTGATTTAGTCCCGATCATTTTCGGCGCAAGATCACTCGACGAGTCAGCTATTACGCACTGTTTAAATGATGGCTGCCTCTAAGCCAACATCCTCGCTGTCTTTGCAATCTCACATCCTTAGTCACTTAACCAACTTTGGGGGCCTTAGCCGGCGGGCTGGACTGTTTTCCTTTCGACTCTGAAGCTTATCCCCCAGAGTCTGACTCCACATCTGACTGAAGTAGTATTCGGAGTTTGATTG
>JBDRSI010000251.1:0-3217 GCA_043825055.1 Verrucomicrobiota bacterium | reverse complement strand
GGTTCGGCCCCGCAAATCCTTCGGAGATATTAAAGACCAGATCGGGATGCAGTTTACGCAGGCGCGCATAGGCCCGCGTATCGCCTTCCACCCGCGTAACACGATACCGCTGTGAAAGGGCGGCAGCTACCGCGGAGATGGTCTCCTCGGTATCGTATTCCGCCAATAAGTCCGGCGGTTCGTCGTCGTCTATCACCGACTCATCGGGACGACGAACAACCGACATCTCCTGTGCCTTTTTCTTGGATGTAAAAACCAACGCAACGTGCAATACTGAGTTCAACCGTCAGACCCCCTCCAGGTCTTTTTCCCGATTATTCGATTGCGCCGTTCGGTAAAACCGACACCTCCCGAATCGGTGGCCTCACAATCAGAACTTCGAAAAAAACCACAATCTGTTGTAGGTGTTAATAAAATATACAACCACCTGTAGTTGTCAACAACTTTTTTAAAAATAAATTAATAATGGATCCCCAGTCTCGTGAGGGGCTCCCTGACACTCGTCGCGATTAAAGTGCGAAGCCCTCGGCAAACGGATCTTCCGGGTCGATAACAAACCGATGAAAGCCCGTCAGAAAAGGTCGGCAACTAATCCTGGGAATGATGGCTGGGATGTCGCCCACCTGGGTTTCGGCGATGATTTCCCCTTTAAACACCGAGCGGATGGAACTCTCGTGCCGGAACGGCTGGTTCAATCGCAATAGCCCCTTGCGGTGCAGGACCGCCATGCGGGCGCAGGTGCCGGTACCGCAGGGCGAACGGTCCGCCTGGGCCTCACCCAAGATAACAATATTGCGCGCGTCGGCATACGGACCTGATGGCGGCGCCGTGATCATGCAGATGTCGATGGTTTGGATATGCCGCTGGACGGGATGTTGAACCTGAATCTGCCGGTTGGCGGCTGATCGAATCGCGATTCCCAGCTTGATCAGTTCGTTTGTGTGTTGCGGGTCAATGCTGGTGACGCCTAACTGCGCCGCCTCCACAATGACGAAAAAATTACCGCCGAAAGCAATATCCACAGTGATCAAACCGTGGCCAGGCAGGTCTATCTGCAAGTCCACCGCCCAGGCGAATGACGGCACATCCACGAGGCTGACTTCCTTCACGCATCCTTCCGGATCGGTCGTGACGGTACCTTCCACTATGCCTGCGGGCGTCTCCAGCTTGACAATCGTGTACGGCGGCGTTGCCGAGATGCGACCGGTTTCCACCATCATGGCGCAAATACCCAGCGACGCATGTCCGCACATGTTGTAATACAGCCCACCGTCCATATAAATCACCGCAACGTCCGCGCGCGGGTCCAAGGCCGGCAAAAGAATGCCACCAAACATATCCCGATGCGCCCGGGGTTCGCGCATAAGCGATTTTCTCAACCAGTCCATGTGACTCGCCAGATAGCTCATGCGTTCGGCCATGGTTTGGCCTTTGACCGGCGGAAACCCATCCACGATAATCCGGGTCGGCTCACCGGCGGTATGGGAATCGACGACACTGACCATTTGTTTGAATCGCATGGTGGTTAACTCGTTAGTGTGATCCAGCCGGGCAGGGATTTCCGGGGACGGCTGACGACGACACGCTTACCAAGACCGCCAGCGTTGCCTCATTAGCGCGGCGACATTTGTCATCAGTCAATACGCTCATTCCATGCAGCTTAATTGACAACCCTCCGTGTTGCGGGAGTTCTACCATGAGTTATAAAGTTACAGCGGCAACCGGACACCGGCACCTGTCTTGACCGCGCGTTCATAAAGCACTTTGGCCGTGACCATGTCGTCCACGGCAATACCCATGTTCATGGTAAAGATTTTTTCGCGGTCATTGGTACGCCCTTTTTTATTTCCCGCGGCCAGTTCGCCCAGGTCGGCGTAAATCCGTTGCGGGATGCCGCTGAAATAGACACCGTGCTCCTTGGTGGAAAGCAACTGGCTCACGTCATCGGAGCAGAACTTATCGCATTCCTTCATGGCGGCGCTGGTCCAGGCAGAGTCATAATCCAACGATACACCCAGGCCGCCGGCTTTAAGCATGCCGGCATCCAGTGGCGGTTGCGGCTTTGCGACGATTGGGATGGCCGAGAAAACCACGTCGGCATCCTTCATTATGTCGGCAGGCTTGTCGCAGGGAATGAATTGCAGCTTCGGGAACAGCTTGCCCATATCGTCCATGAAACGCTTGGTGGACGCCGGGAACACATCGCAACAACGGACTTCCTTGAGTTGGGGCAGGGTTTCCACCAGGGCCATCAGACTCGTACGCGCCTGCACGCCACAACCGAGGATGCCGGCCGTGCGACTGTCCGGGCGCGCCAGGTACTTGGCGGCGATCCCGGCACTGGCCCCGGTGCGCATGGCGGTGATCCAAGCGCAGTCCATTACGGCAATTGGAATGCCCGTGGCAGGATCGTTGAGCACGAGCAGGCCGGTAATGTAGGGCAAGCCTTTGTCCGGGTTGGAAGGATAGCCACTGACCCACTTCAGGCCGGCCGACTCAACCTCCTGCACGTACGCCGGCATGGCATGAATAAAGGCATTCGGCCGGGGATGAATGCCGGGCTTGGGAGGCATCTCGGTCTTGCCGAGACCTTTGAGCCGAAAGCCGTTATCCACGGCGGCCAGTACGTCCTTCATGGTCATATCCAGGTCTTCGACATCCTTGCGACTGAGATAAATCAGTTCCATGGGAAATCCTTTCGTTAAGGGCTCATAGAATTTTTATTTATGGCATTGCCTCGCTGTAAAGCAGCATCTATATTGCACATTGAATGTAATTGCAACCACAGAAAACGGAGGATCGTATGAGCAGTCCGGAAGAGAACATTTTTGCCTTGCTGAAGGAACGCCAGACCCCGCACGAGGTGATCGAACATGCCCCGGTGCACACCAACGCCGCCATGGCGGAAGCAATGGGTGTATCCCTGGCCGACACCGTGAAAAACATCATGCTGGAAACTACCGAAGGCGAAATTATCCTGGTGGTTCTGCCGGGCGACCAGCGTTTCGACTCGAAACGGCTGGCGGCCAAGGTAGGGACAAAGCGGGTGACTTTTGCCAAGCCGGAAAAGGTGCTCGAATTCGCGGGGTGCGAGGTAGGCTGCGTGCCGCCCTTCGGTCACGTTAAACCTGTGCGCGTGTTCCTCGACGGCGCCCTGCTGGCAAAGGGTCAAGTCTATTTCAATCCCGGTTCGCACACAAAATCAGTGAAAATCGAG
>JBDRSI010000250.1:0-24452 GCA_043825055.1 Verrucomicrobiota bacterium | reverse complement strand
CGGCGCCGAAGGGCACGGCTAATAGCACTGCAGTATATGTTCTATTCAACAATAACAGGCTCCAAGCCAAGCCGGCCACCGCAGCGTAACCCCATCGTTCCGACTGCGCCCATTTCAGATATGCCCAAAGCATGAGACTGACCGCCAATATCCCGCTTGTATGGCTGAGCAGGGATCCATGCACAAACAGGAAGTACGGTGAAGCCAGCAACAACAGGGCTATCAGCAATGCCGGAATATTGAGCAGCAGGGCGCAGCCGGTTATCAGCCAAACGCTCAATCCGGCCGCCAGAGCGCTCATCAGCCGCGCATTGCCTAACAGTACACCTGGCGCCAGCCAGAGAGAATGAGCCGGCGGGTAGCGTGACAACCAGCCGACTTGTTCATCGCAGATGATCATGGGATGGTAAAATGCTTGCGGTACAGGTGGCACACGTCTGGCCAAACGCCCCTCTAGAAAATTGTGCGCTTGGAAAACGTAACTGTTCTCGTCCGTCGTGAAAGGCAAATCGAAAAAGAACCAGTGACCCAGAATATACGCAGCCACCGCCACCAGCAGGGCGGCAGCAAGGCGAATGAATGTAGACGTCTTCATACCTGAGATGAATATTGCACGAGAATGATAAAAAAGATTAAAAAACCAGCGGGAACCCCCTGTCGGATTGGATTTGTAAAAGAACAACCAATCCAAAAGAAAACAACCCGCATAGTTAAGCGTCAAGATAGTATAGAACGGACGCTGGAACAATGAAAAAATTGGGGGCGCCGATCATTTAACAGGCCATGGCGAACGTCACGTCACGCACCTGAACATTTCAGTAATAGTTTAGCGGCTTGAAGCGGGGGCAAAAAGGGGTCACTCGGGTTGCAGTATTTCTTCAATCTGCCGGCGAAGGTGTAATAGGCTTCCAGTTTTCACCTGCACAACACTACGCACATATCCGGGCACATTGGCCGGATGACCTAGGTCTAACTTGTTGCTTAACCAACGGTTGCTGACCGTAGTCTGTTTTCGTAAAGCCCAGGCAATCACCCGTTTCACCTCATGCCCTTTCCGCATCCCTCTCAGTGACTCCCTCGATAATTTGCAGATTGCCAAGGCTTCCTGTAGCTTTCGATCGGCCATCATTTCGTCATGGTTCTTTACTTCCTCTCCGCTATATGAGGTCTTTTCTCGTCCATTTAGCACCTGTTCGATCTGGTCGAGAATTTGTTCCCGAAACTTGGAGCCACCCAAACACCATCCTCGCCGGATTTCCTTCCACTCTGCCTCCAGTTCCCGGTCTCCCGACTCCGTTGCAAGCCGCAAAAAACAGGACTCTAGGTATTTCGCATACCGTCGCCGCGCCCCGAATCCATTCGGATCAATCCCCAGACTTTCCAACACCCAATTCGTTTTTAACCATGTTGGCCGATGCCCTTTGCACGCCAGATACAGCGGATAACTGCTCCACCGATAATGACGCAACCCACCAGGTTTTGCGGGAACTTGTCCCGCCCGCGCCGGATTCAAATGGATGTAGGTGCTCACACGCCGCACATAACTATCCTCGGCAGGATCCATGATCAATGCCTTATAACGACCTTGAAACAGATGGCCGTGCACATGATGCCGAACATTATAACGAACGGTGTAGGTCCCCTGCAACCATTGCATCCCCACGATCAAATTCGCTTCCGGGGTTTCCACCAGCAGATGATAATGATTATCCATCAGCACATACGCATGAACGATCCATCCGGTGCGTCCGCAGACATCCGCCAAAGTTTTGATAAACCGTTCGCGATCCGCGTCGTCCTTGACGATGGCTTCCCCCCGATCGCCGCGGCTCATCACATGGTAGATGGCTCCAGCATATTCTACGCGTGGTTTTCTTGGCATGACCAAATTGATAGGCGATAGCCCGAGCCCTGTCAATACTTATTTCCGAGGACTGACCCCTTTCCCCTTCTCCCCTCCTGCCCCCTGCCCTGACTTGGTCTTTTGGTCTTTAGTCTTGACCACGCCATCCAAAAGTGCGAACGTCCACATATTTGAAACGCTCTGTTATTGTCATTTTCATTGAGCACGCAACCAATGCGGGCAATTTGATGGACATTGATCCGCATGGCGTGCGCGGCAGGCATTGACTACGTCTTTAATTTGTATTGTTGACGGTGGTGCCATGACCAGGGGCGCATCGCCGCGGTATTATTAGCCATCTATTTGTTACAAATCCGGATTTGTTAAAAAGGCGAAAGGCATGGAACAATGGCAAGGGAATACCAATGAGAATGCGAAGTCATGGGTTCGAGGTCAATCCTTATGAGTATATCAAACAGCACGATTTGATATTCGCCGAGGAGTCCCAGACATGGGAAAGCGGACTGGCCATAGGCAACGGCGATTTGGGCGCCCTGCATTATATTCCGCGTTCGCCATTGCAGGTGGAATGGTTGATCAATAAAACCGATATCTGGGATGTCCGCCATCAGTTCAATTTGGACCCGAAACCCTATGATACACACGCGGCCGTCATGCGGGCCGTTGAAAAAAATTGCAAGGTCCGCTTTGGCCAGTTCGATAAACCCTGCTTTCCCAGCCGAGGCATCGACACTCCCAAGAACGTCGCCAAGCTGAGGATTGGCCCCTGGGGACTCTCATCCGCTGAAAATACAAGCTACCTGGTTTATAATTCCGAATTTATCGAGGAGATAAATCAGCGGCTGAGGATCAGCCACGGCGTTGCGGAGACCGACATCTTCATCGAAAACCAAAAACCCAGGATCCATATCGAATCCTGTGTGCAGGCTGACAAGAATCTGTTGATTATTGATGTCAAAAACCCGCCGGCGTATCCCATTGAACTCTACCGCTGGACGGACAATACCTTCGGGTATCCCCCCGAGACGTTTGCACAGGGCGACTATTTTGGGCTGGAGTACAAGTTTCCTGAAGCTCCCACTATGCGGCCACAGCCGTATCCCGAATTGCACCACGCATTCAGCTATGTGGTTATGGCACGGATTGTCGGGATGAAATATCGCACCTTCGGCTACTTGAACAGAGCCATAGCGGATTTCGATTTTCCGACGCATATGGGCTATCCATTGCCCGGGCCAGTGCATAACTACACGATTTACGTGGCCGTGGTAACCAAAATGGATGCCGCGAACCCCCGGCAGGAAGCCAAACGACTGTTGGACCAATCAATTGCGGCCGGACGGCAGCATCTGCAAAAGTCGCATGACCGCTGGTGGCAGGGATTTTGGAACCGCTCCTTTGTGGACATTCCTGACAAAAACCTCGAAAACCTGTGGTATTTCGGCCTCTATCAACTGGCCTGCTGTTCCAGGGGCAAACTTTTGCCCGGCATCAGTGGGCTCTGGTTTGGTCCGGACCTGTTCCCCGGTCACTATGACGCCGCCTTTTGCCAGGGCGCCTATACGCAGGACCAGAACACGACCGATCCGCATTACTGGACGCTGGCAACCAACCATCCAGAACTGCTGGCTAACTACCTGGATACGTTCACACGCCTGATGCCGATGGCCAAGTGTCTGACTCAAGAGATGTTTGCGCTCGACGGAATGCATATGCCGGTGACCAACACGCCGCTGGGCATCGAGACAACGCCGTTCTACGGCCGCTATAATTTCATCTCCAGTCCGCTGACGGCCATGCTTTTCTGGATGCACTACGATTTCATGAAAGACAAGGAAATATTGCAATCTTTAATATTTCCATTTCTCAAAGAATCGTGCCGGTTTTTCCTCAATTATATGAAAAAAGGGACTGACGGCAGATATGTGCTTTACCCGGCATTTCCCAGCGAGCAATCCCGCGAACTGGGTTTTGAGAAAAATCCTACGGGCATTTTAATGATGCTGAAAGCGCTTTTGGAGAAAACGCGGGAGGCCTGCCGCATCCTAGACACCGATCCGGACCTTGCGCTCAGGATCACAGAGATGCTGGAACATTTTCCCGACTACCCCACGGGCAAGGGGTGTTTCCTACAGTCGGCAGATGAACCGGATCCCCGCTACCACCGGCAACTCTCAAGACTGGAAGCCGGGTTTCATAACGGTGAAATCGATCCTGACAAGCCCAGCCGAGAACGGACCCTGTTGATTAACACACTGAAAGCATTCAAAACGGATAAATACTGGCGGGCATATGACACGGCATCGTGGGTGATTTTCCCGATGGGCGGGACGTTGACGTATTTGAAATGGCCGCAGGAAGTCTTGAAACACCTTTACGGTTTTGCTCTTGCGCATTGCCAGAAACCCAACGGCATGATCGGCGAAGCCGGCATCTATGGCCGGAATATCCCGAAACGACAGGAAGTCAGCACGCCCGTTATCGAAGGAAGCGGCGGGATTGGGAACATCATTACGGAAATGTTGATTCAGAGCTACCATGAAATTATTCAGGTGTTTCCTTGTATCCCGCCGGCATGGAAAAAAACGGGTGCCCGGTTCGCAGGCCTGAGAGTGCGCGGGGCATTTCTGGTGGACTCGTCCATATCCGCCAAGCAGGTTGATTATATTTCGATTATTTCCGAGCAAGGCGGTGTCTGCCGGATACAGAATCCTTGGAAGCGGAGCGCAACGATTCGTGTGCTCCGCCATGCTCGTCGGGGACGTTTGCACGGACACGCGTTCGAAATTTGTGACGGTCTGATTGTCTTTGCCACGTCGGCCGGGACGCAGTATCTGGTCCAACCGCAATCGTCTGGTTCATCAGCGCGAAAAAGACTTGTTCTTAAGGCTCTTCCGGCGAAAACTCCGCGTATCATCCGATGCCCCGACGGGACCTGCGTCAGCATCGGCCGTGTGAAGAGCCGAACGATATGAATTCCTGTTTTAACGCGGCCCGGGACGCTCACAGCCAAAGTCATCATAGTTTGCGCGCACGATCATTTCCGGTGTAACCCGTATGCGGTGCATGATAACCTCCTGCTCGCTGACCTTGAACGCGGGGCGCACGGAAATGTTTTAAGGTCCAGCCAGTATTGACGGGGGTTCAAGGTGGAGGCGCGAACCGGAGTTGAACCGGTCTAACAGGTTTTGCAGACCCGTGCCTAACCGCTTGGCTATCGCGCCTTGAAGGAATGGCTTCGTTGCCGGATGGCAGAACTGGCGCTCATGGTATCAAGCCGGGAATTGGCGTCAACTGCTTTTTTCCTGAACTACGGCCCCATTACACAGGTGCTGAAAGAAAGTTCGACAAACATAACCTCTATGTGGTAAATATACATCAACACATTAATAGAATGTGGATTGCCTGCGCTCAAGATGTTGGGCGCCATTTTTTTGGGGCGTTCCCCTTGGCGCTATACCCGTAGGAATCCGTCGTAACCAAAAGGAGTTCGAACATGGAGCCCACGAGGACAATGATATTAATAGCCGGCGCGGCGATCATGACGATGGCGGCAAGCAGTGTGGCTGGAGACACGGGTGCGACTCCGACCTTAGTCCCAGTCAGAAAACCGTCTGTATTTCAAAAAATGGATGCTGATGGTGACGGTAATGTCTCGGCCGATGAATTCCAAGCGTGCCGGAACGCCTGGTTCAAGCAGATTGACGCCGATGGCAATGGCAAACTGACAACGGATGAGTTTGCAAAGGATCAACAAGTCCGGTTCAAGGATATGGACGCCAACCGTGACGGCGTGGTCGTGAAGGAGGAATACGTAGCCTTCTTTTGCGGTCCGGACGCCCAGGCCGATAAGGAGGCCAAGCCAGCCAAGACCGACAAAACAACGCTATTTGAAACCATGGATACCAATGACGACGGCTTTGTGACGGTTCCGGAATTTGTGGTTTACCGCATTGTCATTTTTCGGCAACTGGATGCCAATGGCGACGGCAAACTGACGCCCGAAGAATTTGCGGCGAGCGCCAATAAGCGCTTTACGGCCATGGATGCCAACAAGGACAACACGGTCGCAAAAGAAGAATTTGATGCGACGGGCATCAACAAGGCGCGCGGCAGCCGCGCGTCGGAAACCAATCTGCCCGTGGCAAATTAATATTCCGGGTTAGAGCACCCGTGCCCCAGCCGCGGGTCGGATCACGCGTGTTGCGCAGGTATGCCCGAACGCGCGCGCGTAAGCGGACACGAGGGTTTGGCCGACGGCATCCGTGTCGCAGGGGTGAAGCATCAGCACCACGCTCCCGCCAAAGCCACCGCCAGAGAGGCGCGCACCCAGGACCTGCGGTAATATCCGGGCCTGCGCCACGATAAAATCCAGTTCCGGACACGAGTTCTCAAAATTCATCTGCGAGCTGTGATGGGATTGAAACATCAGTTCACCAAACGCCCGCACATTCCCCGACCGCAGGAGCCGATTGGCTTCCAGCACCCGTGCATTTTCCTCGATCACATGCGCCGCGCGCCGTGCCGTGATGGGATCTAGGCGGGCGGCAAACGCATTATATTCATCAAGCGAGACATCACGCAGGGCCCTGACCGGATGATCGAGCACGGAGCCAAAAAAAGCGGACGCCCGTTCGCATTGTGCCCGGCGTTCATTGTAGGCCGATGTCACCAAGCTGTGCTTGACGCATGTATCAACCAATAGGAAGCAGATTTCCGCCGCCAATGGCGCAGTCTCGACGGCAAGTGTCCGGAAATCGCTGAACACCAAGGCACGGTCTTGCCCAAAGAGGCTGGAAATCTGGTCCAGCAACCCGCAGTGCGCGCCCGTAAAGTAGTTTTCGGCCGCCTGGCCGATTTTGGCCAATTCCAGGGGCGCCACGGCAATCTTGTAGAGCCGACAGAGAGCCAAGGCCGCGGCAATTTCCAGGGCGGCGGAACTGGAAAGGCCCGCACCCATGGGAATATCGCCCGCGAACGTGGCCTGGAAGCCTGGTTCGATTCGGCCGCGGGCGCCCAGTTTATTTACCACGCCGCGCACATAATTAACCCACAGCGGTTGCTTTACGGGCGCGGTAACCGGCAGGTCGAAGCAGATCTCTTCCGGAATATCCAGAGCCTGCACCGTGCATGACGCGCCCCCTGTGGGACTCAGCGCCAGGCCAACACCCAAGTCAATGGCGGCGGAAATAACAAACCCTTCGTTATAATCGGTATGATTGCCGAGGATTTCCACGCGCCCGGGCGCATAGGCTACGACGGCGGGCGGCTGACCAAAGCGCCGGGCATGCGCTTGCTTGATAGTTTCAATCAAGGACATGTTCGTGATGAGATTTAATTAGACCGCTGTTTCATGTAGCCGCGGCGATGACGCCGTGGCCGCCAAAGGAATCCACGCCCTCACGGGCGCGGCTACAAGACAAAGGTATCAGCAATTGTAACCAGTCAGTTATTTTTGGGCGACGATTGCAGGCTTCAATGCTGTCATTCCCGCGAAAGCGGGAATCCAGCATCAGTATTGAATATTTCTGGATTCCCGATCGGGTCGGGAATGACGGAAAATATTCTGCCCAAAAAATAACTGACCCATTACCAGCAATTCCGCATTCTTCATTCTACATTCTGCATTTCCCCCTGGGCGCGGATGAGGGCCAGGAGCTCCTGTGTGCGCTGATCCAACTGCATCTGGGTTTTGGCTTCCAGGTTCAGCCGAACCAGCGGCTCGGTGTTGGAACAGCGGACGTTAAACCACCAGTCGGAATATTCCACGCTGAGCCCGTCGAGTTCAAACTGTTTGCCGTTTTGGTATTGGTTCTTCAGCCGCGCCAGGACCGTCGGCGGGTCCTTGACCTCCGAGTTAATCTCCGAGCTTTTGAAATAGCGATGAAAGGGCTTGATCATCGCCGAAAGCGGCTTCTGCGACTGGCTCAGCAGGTTGGCAATATAAAGCACCGCCATAGCGGAGCTCTCGGTGAAATAGTTCTCCTGGAAATAGTAATGCCCGGAAAGTTCGCCCGCAAAGAGCGCATGCGCCGCGCGCATTTGCTGTTTTATGAAGGCATGCCCCACCCGGCACATTTGCGGCGTGCCGCCGTTTTCCAAAATTACTTCCCGGACGGTCCAACTACTGCGCAGGTCGTAAAGGATAACGCCTTTCTGTTTTTTTAAAATACTTTGCGCGATCAAAAGCGTGATCATGTCCATGGGCACGATGGCGCCTGTCTCGTCCACGAAGCCCACGCGGTCGGCATCGCCATCGAAGGCAACGCCGAAATCATAGTTCCCCGCCTTCGCCAAGGCTACGGCGGGCAAGCCCGCGCGTACTTTCTGCTGGAGATCGGCCAGTGTCTCGGTCTTGAGCGGATTGGCTTCGTGGTGCGGAAACGTGCCGTCCAGGGTGTCATACATGGCATCCACCTGCATCAGGCCCGTCAGGGCCTTGGCCTCGACACAGCCCATGGCATTGGCATAATCAGCGGCGATCGTGACGGGCCGCTGGAGGGCGGCCAGCTGTTTTACGCGCCCCACGTATTCCGGCAGGATATCGTAGCTCGAGATCGTGCCGGGCGATACCGACGCCGGCGCAAAATCCGACTGCATCACGCGCCGCTCGATTTCCTGGATGCCGGTTGCGCCGCTGATTGGAATCGCTTTCGCTCGGCACAGTTTAAACCCATTCCACGCGCCGGGATTGTGCGAGGCCGTGATCATGATGCTGGCATCGGCGCCCAGCTTGCCGTTGGCGTAATAGGACATCGGCGTGGAGCAGACGCCCACCCGGATCACATCGGCGCCCTGCTGGGTCAATCCACGGGCCAGCGCCTGGAACATGGCTTCCGAGCTCGACCGCATGTCCTGCCCCACCACCACGCGCCGGCAGTTAAGAAAACTTGCAAACGCGCGGCCGATCTTAAAGGCCAGGTCCTCGTCCAGATCCTTGCCAACCACGCCCCGGATGTCATATGCTTTGAAAATTCCGGCCATAAGTGAACCTTATCAAAATGTCATAGCCAACTACTCTTTAGCAAAGAACCAAGAACGAAATTAATCTTTTACCATATTAACAGGATCGGAGACAAGCTTGAACCGCCACGTTATAGGCCGACTTTAGCGAGAGCAGGAAGGCGGCTACGTGAGCGGCTGCAAGTTGGGTCAGGCAAAAGCTACGGCAGGGATAAGATCTTTATCGGGCCAGTGGAGTCCAATCACTAACCGCGTCTATGGTCCGAATCCGACGCGCGCAACCCAGCTTCTGGTATAATGCCGCGGTCCACTGATATGCTTTTGGTATTTTCCCAATAAAGGTGATTGGACGAGGATACAGCAGGCCGAGATTGTGCGGCAGATCGCCGATTTTCAGGATGCCCGGCAATTCCGGTGCGGCCGGATCCTGATGGGATTCGGGAGGTGAAACCAGGATGATTTCGGCGATCTTCTCGTCCAGTAAGGCCGCATAAATAGCCAGAACTGCCGTATAGCTTTCGCCATACACGGCTATCGGCCGATAACCAGTTTCATGGCGTGTTATGGCAATTCCGGCCAGCAGGTCATATATCTGGCGTTCCGGCAGAGTCTGGCCGAAAAGCGGATATGTTCGACGCAAGGTCCATAAATAACCCGGGCCGACTGACGTCGCGCCGGTGTTCCTAACTTCGATGCAGGACGTGGCAATACCATCTCTAAAGCTGGGTGTGCCCCTGGCGTAGGCGCCGCTTCTGACGTCGGGAGAAAGCGCGAAGACAACCGCCGCTAATGGTTTTGAGGCGATACGTGGACAGATTAATCGCGCGCGCAGGGTCAATCCATCTGAACTGTTGAAAACATAACTGCTGAACGAGACAGTTTTATTACCGCCGTCGGCACGGCACTCGATCAGCCGGTACGCGTCGCTTTGCCCGCCCGCAACGCTGGAGCCCTGCCCGCAATGCTGCGCATAGCGTTGCAGGCGGGGTAGCGACTGCGGGCGCGGCCGTGGAATATGCCGGAATGGAATCCGCTTTAGTTCGACCAGTGCCGCGCGTTGAAGCTTTTGCCATTCTTTCCTTCCGGTAATCCTGGGGCGCGCGGCCAGCCGGGGCAGGATCAAATCGATCTTCTTCATGGCGTCCCTGGCGGGAGGTTTCCCGCCGAAAACCAGCAGGTTGGCTTCCGGCTCGACATAGTCCGTTACGTCGTCACGGACCCTCTCGCCACTGTTTTTTAAATGCCTGTTGAACCAGCGAAAGATTGCCTGGCGCAATTTGGGCGTGTAGCCGTGCGGAGTCAGATCTTCCACCAGCAAGGCGTTATCCGGCACGCCCAATTCAGCGTATTGCCGGCGGATGCGATGGACCACATCCCGGAATGCATAGGGGCGCCATAAAGTGTCTTCGGTTCCGGAGGCGACCAGCAAGGCCCGCGGGGCAATGAGCGCGCCGATATCCGGCGTACACCATTGGTGGTAATTAATCCAGAAGGCACAGTCGCAATGTCCGTCGGTGGCGCGATCGGTCACCAGCTGTTCAATACTGCCGGTCTGGCAGACCGGCACAACGCATTTCACACGTTCGTCAGCGGCGCCCAGAAACCAGGACATGGCACCGCCGCCGCTCAGACCGGTGACGCCCATTCGGGCTTTATCAACATCCGGGCGCATTTCAAGATAGTCGAGCGCCCGCATGGCATTCCAGACCTCTGTCCCGGCTGGCGTATATCCCCGGCTGTACCAATCCCAGCGATTCTGTGAATAGGTGCCATGATGCATTCCCTGGGCCTCGCCCAATTGAATGGGGTCCAGCACCAGGGCCACATAGCCATGCTGACCGAACCAGCGCGTGTTAGCCTGATAACGCGGATTAACCTTGCCTTGCGAATGGCCGCAAAGATACAGGACGGCCGGCAGGCGTCCTTTGATGATTGAGGGTCGGTACAGATTGCCCGGCACATAAGCGCCCGGAACGCTTTGAAAATGTATTTTTTCAACCACGTAATCGCTGCGGTCAAGAATACCGGTGACGGTCGCTTTTAATGGCGTCCGGTTCGGCAGAGGCCAGAGTCCCAGCATGTCCAGCCACATCCGGCGTCTGGCGGTCAACGTGTTCCGCCATTCGGTTTCGGTTAATGGCGTCCTGAGCGACAGGCTTGAAATGGTTCTGGCCTGGGTACAGACGGAGTTATAAATCATGGCGGTATACCTGCAATAATCACAACTTCAGGAATAAACATTTTTTTATGAGCAGCAGGAAAGAACAATTTGTTCAATCATCTTGGGTAACCAACGGGCATAATGTAAAGCGGTTCATGCTCAGTCGGAAGACTTAGCACCGCCGAAATCCTGGAATCATCGAAAGCGCCAACCATGCATGAACCAAGACCCATTGCTTCTGCCTGAAGGTGGACATTCTCGCCAACATGTCCGACCTCCATATACACGTACCTCGTCCCTCGTTTCCCGTATCGGCCGGTAGTTATGGAAAAATTCGCCGTTAAAACCATGACCAGCGGCGCCTGCGCCACAAAGTCCTGGCCCACCGCTGCCGCCGCCAGAGGCTTGCGCTGGTCTCCCGCAAACTGAAACATAAGGGCATGTTCCTCAGGCAGGTAGCGGTAAACGCCAGCGGGAACATCGCCGCAGGTTTTTTCGCCAACAACCACATAAAGGTCCAAGGGATAGGTTGCGCCTGCTGAAGGCGCGGCCCGTTTCCGTCGATCAGCATCGGTTATGCCCTGCGCGCACCATGCCATCTGGGATAACTGTTCTTTTGTGAGAGATCTGATGGCATAACTCCGCTCCGAGCGCCTCTGCTTAATAGCGGCCTCGACCGAAACTGTGCCTATGTAACCAGGTTCGGGCAATTTTATCTTTTTCATAGTGCTGTCGGGACGCCTTCTTTTCACAGCCTCCACCGTATTGGTCCCTTCAGAAAATCCGTTCGCATTGGCCATAAGGACTAAGGTCAATATTCCGATTGCTCCGTAGTGCATGGTTTCTCCTGAATCTATATCCGTCGCAGACCGGTCTTGGCGGGGATCCGCACGCCAAGGTTGCGCCCGTCTTCGTGAATGCCTGTTGAATGGGGGTAGAGTGCCGTGCCAAACGAGGGGAGTCAAGGAAAACCGTCATTCGGAGACAGGGCTCCGGCGTGGGGCACAATGTCGCGTGCATCGCCCGGAAACATTGACATACGGGCCCAGGGAGCCGATAATACCACTCGGAGAGGCGAGATGATCCTAACCAGTGCATACAGCTATTCTATCAAACGGCACTGATTCAAGGAAAGATTCATGATACTACATCAACTGTCCAAACGATCGGTTACAATGAGCCGGGTTTGCATTACGCTGACGATCATCTTTGGGATAGCCGTTATCGCCACGGTTCTGCTGGTTGTGCTGCCATTTCGAGCGACCGGCCCTATCAGCCATCTCCGGGTCGGACTTTCCTGTTTGGCGTTTGCTTTCAGCATAGCGTGGGGTGCTTTATCCTTTCTGGCCATTCCAAGGGCGCTCCTCTACTTGTTGCGACCCAGTCGCCCTGAAGCATCCGTGAAAAACTTGATATATGGATTTGCCGCCCTGTTCCCGGGTTGTTTGCCGGTTGCGTTATTGGTCACCGGCATTATCATAATGCGTATGCCGGATATTCATAGAACTGAGCCTATTCCGCCGTTGACCGCCGACCAGCGCCTGCTCGGCGAGGCGCTGAAAGCGGATGTCTATACGCTGGCCGGAGAGATCGGCGATCGAAATGTCATCTCCCGATACAACGCTCTCTGTACGGCAGCCGACTATATCGAGGGCGCGCTGTCCAAAGCGGGCTACCAGGTCCGGCGCCAGGGCTATGAAGTTGATTGGCTGAAAGGCCGCCCCTGTTACAATCTCGAAGTCGAACTCCGCGGCACGGTCCATCCCGAAGATATTGTCGTGATCGGCGCCCATTACGATTCCGTGGAAGGAGTTCCCGGCGCCAATGACAACGCCAGCGGCGTGGCCGCACTGCTGGCGCTGGCCCGCGCGTTCGCCGGCATCAAATCTGACCGGACGCTTCGTTTCGTGGCCTTCGTCAACGAAGAGCCGCCGTTTTTCTGGACCCGCACCATGGGCAGTCTGGTATACGCTCGACAATGCCGCGCTCGGAATGAAAACATAGTTGCCATGCTCAGTCTGGAAACTCTGGGTTATTATTCCGATGAAAAAGGAAGCCAGCGTTATCCTATCCCTTTGCTCGGCCGAATTTATCCAACCACCGGTAATTTTGTGGGGTTCATCGGAAATATCAGATCCAGATCCCTCGTTCGGACTGCTGTGAAAAGTTTCCACCGCGCGGCGCTCTGTCCCTCGGAAGCCGCTTTCATGCCCGCCTGGGTCACGGGCGTCAGCTGGTCGGACCACTGGTCCTTCTGGCATGAAGGTTACCCGGCCATCATGGTGACGGACACGGCGCTGTGCCGGTATCGCTGGTATCATACACCGAACGACACGCCGGACAAACTCAACTATGACCGGTTCACCCTGGTGGTTGCGGGGTTGAAAAACGTCGTGTCCGATCTCGCCGGCGCACATCCTGGGCGAAGGAAAAATGGCGGATATTATAATTTGCTTCGATAACGATTGATATTATCATAGCGGGAACTATATGACGGAAGGCATCTTTGACGAAGCCATTGTCCGGGTCCGCGCCAAGTTTGTCGCCATGGTTAGCACCAATTTACAATGCCTGGTTCCAAAGGACGATCGAAAGCCGTAATTACGGCATGACTAACGGCTTTTGACACAAGGTGCTTATGCGATGTCAAGCGATTAGAAGTCTGGTGCCGCCGTTCTTAAAATCCTGGGCCCGCGCCCCCCTGGATACCGTTATGGAGGTTTTAGAAACTGTGTCGGGGGCGCGTGATGCACTGACACCGCCGCGGCGATTGCGCGTTCGGTTTGTCAGTTCCGTCCCCATTTCGGATTTCAAGGCTGCCGGCCAGATTTATCTGCGCTTTTTCATTAAACTCTGCGGGCTGAAGTCCGACGAGGCTGTGTTGGAAGTCGGCAGCGGGTGCGGACGTATTGCGGTTGCGCTGACGGGACACCTGACGGGTCGCAGCCACTATGATGGACTTGAAATTGTCGCGGCCGGAGTCGAGTGGTGCCGGGCAGCAATCACCTCCCGATTCCCCTCGTTTCATTTTCGCATTGCCGATGTGTATAACCGGCACTACAACCCGAAGGGCCGGTATCCGGCGCAAACTTACCGGTTTCCATTTGCGGCCGCATCGTTCGATTTTGTATTCCTGTCATCGGTGTTTACCCATATGCTGCCGGACGAAGTGAGGCAATATCTCTCTGAAATTGCAAGGGTGCTGAAACCCGGGGGCCGCTGTCTGATCACGTATTTTCTATGGAACAATGAAGCGGACGAACTCTGCCGGGCCGGAAAATCGCGGTTTGATTTCCACTGCGATCGGGGCGCCTACCGGACGGAGAGCCCAAATGTCCCGGAAACAGCAATCTGTTATCCAGAGCGTTTGATTATGGATCTTTACACCCGGATGGGGCTCACCTTGAAACACCCGCCCTGGTACGGCACCTGGTGCGGCCGGTCACAAGGCCTTTCCGGGCAGGACGTGATTGTCGCTTGGAAGTCGTGAGGGAATTTCCGCCAGCCGATCAGAACGGACCAATTACATATGACGGAAGGCATTTTTGACGAAGCCATTGTCCGGGCGCGCGCCAAGTTTGTCGCCATGGCGGCGACATTCTCCCTGGGCGTCTTCAACGATAATTTTTACAAGCAGGCGGTTCTACTCCTGGCGGTCGGCGCGGGGCGGCCGGATATGCAGGGCTACGCGCTGGCCATTTATTCCCTGCCGTTCATTCTCTGCGCGGCACCGGCTGGCTGGCTGGCGGACCGGTTTTCCAAACGCGCCGTTGTGATCGGTTCCAAGGGGCTGGAGCTCATTGCCATGCTGGCAGGCGCTGTCGGCATCTGCACCGGCCATTGGTGGCTGATCTTCACCATGCTGGGCCTGATGGGCTTGCAATCTGCCTGCTTCAGTCCCGCACTCAACGGTTCCATTCCGGAACTCTATCCGGCCGGCTACGTGCCCAGGGCCAATGCTGTGCTGCGCATTTTTGTGACCCTGGCGATTCTCTCCGGTATGGCCGCCGCAGGCTTTGCCCTGGACTACACGGGCATTGGCTGGTTCGGGCTGGCGCACGGATGCCTGATCGTGGCCGCTGTTGTAATTGGCGTGGCCGCCATCGGTCTGCTCGTAAGCTGCGGTGTGCCGAAACGCCCGGCCGCGGCGCCGGCCGTAAAATTTCCCTGGACAGGCCCGGCCGACAGCATCCGGCAATTGGCCGAAATTCGTAAAGATCCCCCGCTGGCTATTGCAATTGGTGCCGACGTGTTCATCTGGTTTGTCGGATCGCTTCAAATATTGCTCATCAATCCACTGGGACTCCTGCAGTTTGGCCTCGGCAACTCGGCCACCAGCGCTCTGATTGTGGCCGAACTCACCGGCATCGCGATTGGCGGCGTTCTGGGCAGCCGCCTGGCAACTGGCCCGCGCTGGTATCGGACCGTTCTGGTCGCTGGCGTTATATTCTCCCTGCTCGAGATGCTGATGATAACGGTTCCCGCACTGCCCGGCGTACTGCAACACGCGACGCTTTTTTTACTGATTGCCGGCATCGGTCTGGCCGGCGGCATGTTCCTGATTCCCGTGGAGAGCTTTATCCAGGTGCGCGCCGCGCCGGACCGCAAGGGCGCCGTGCTGGCGGCCACCAACTTTGTGGTCTTTATCGGTATTATGCTTTCCGGGTTCCTGGCCAATTTGCTCAATGCGGCGTGGCGGCCGACAACCAGCTTTGGCTGGACGGGAGTGTTGTCGCTGATGATGGTTGGTTGGTTGTATATGCGCTTTAAACGGGAGGAATTGAAGTGATCTTACGCCTGCTCAGCGCCCTGGCCCGCGGTCTGTTGCGCCTGCGGTACCGGATTCAGGCGGATGGCATGGACCGGATTGTCGCCCAAGGCCGTGGCGGCATCTTGTTTTTGCCGAATCATCCCGCCTTGATTGATCCCTTCATCGTCTGGTCGGAACTGTCCCGGCATTTCCGGGTAGGCGCGCTCGCGGACAAGGACCAGATGAACTGGCCGTTTTTGCGGTGGGCCGCGCCGCGCGCCGGCATACGCACGATTCCGGACCCGCTCAAATACGGGGAGGCCTGCCAGGCCGACGTGGAACGCGTGCTGACGGATTGCGTAGCCGGCCTGCAGCGGGGTGAGAATCTGTTGCTGTATCCGGCCGGGCGTATTTACCGAAAAGGCTGGGAGGACCTGGGCGGCAATAGCGCCGTGGAATATATTTTGCGCCAGATACCCGAACTGCGCGTGGTGCTGATCCGCACGCAGGGACTGTGGGGCAGTCGGTTCAGCTTCGCGTATTACGGCCGCCCGCCGCGCGTCGGGCGCGTCCTTTGGCGGGGATGCTTGGGTCTCTTGGCCAACGGTATTTTCTTCGGCCCGCGCCGCCCCGTTTCAATCGAACTGACTGAGCCCGCCGATTTGCCCCGCGTTGCGCGGGATCGCGGCACGCTCAACCGTTACCTTGAAGCTTTTTACAACCGGGAGGTAAGGCCGAACACTTATGTGCCCTATACAATCTGGGAACGGGGCGGAGCGCGACCGATGCCGGAGCCGGCGCCCTCGAATATCGCTGCGGCTGGCGAACCAATTCCTCCCGCCATGTCCGAGATCGTGCTGAAGCATCTCCGGGATCTTTCTGGAAAACAAAGCCTGCGCCGGGAAGAAACTCTGGCTGGCGACCTGGGTCTGGATAGTTTAGCGCGTGTGGAATTGGCTCTCTGGGTGGAGCAGGAGTTCGGATTCCCGGCCGGCGAGGATAGCATGGTCACCGTGGCTGATGTCCTGTGCGCCGCATGTGGACAGTTGATATCGGCTGGGCCGCTGGAACTAAAATCAGTCCCAACGGGTTGGTTCGCTGCGCGCCGTGTGCCGGTCATGCTCCCCGAAGGCCGTACGCTGACGGAGGTATTTCTGGCCCAGGCCCGGCGCGGGCCGAACCGGGTTGCCGTTGCCGATCAATCCTCCAGTGTTAAAACCTATCGGGACATGATGACCGCCATCCTCGTCTTGAAACCCGAAATCGAACGGCTCAAAGGCCGTTATATCGGGATCATGTTGCCGGCTTCCGCAGGGGCCGGCATCCTGTATTTCGCCGCGCTGTTTGCCGGCAAGATACCGGTGATGATCAACTGGACGCTGGGCGTGCGCACGCTCGTCCATGCCTTACAATTACTGGACATGCGCCATATCCTGACTGCCCGCGCCCTGGTACAGAAGCTGGAAATGCAGGGCGGTGAATTCGGCGCCATTGAAAATAGGTTCCTTTACCTGGAATCCTGGCGCAAGACTTTTTCCTGGCACCGTAAGCTGGCGGCTGCATTCCGGAGCCGGACGAGCTGGGCCACGCTCGATGCGGTCCGCGTACCGGAAACAGCCGTCGTGCTATTCACCAGCGGATCGGAAAGCCTGCCCAAGGCCGTGCCATTGACGCATGCCAACCTGCTGGCCAACATGCGCGACTGTCTAAGCGTGATCCGTCTCCGCGTGAGCGACCGGTTTCTGGGTATCCTGCCGCCGTTTCATTCGTTCGGCATTAACGTGACCATGGTCTTCCCGCTGTGCGCCGGTATTCCCATGGTTTATCATCCGGCGCCCACGGAAGGCGGCCTGCTGGCGCGCCTGATCGAAGCCTACCAGGTCACCGTGCTCGCGGGCACGCCCACGTTTCTGAACGGCATTCTGCGCGCGGCCAGCGGGAATGCGCTGGAGACGTTGCGCATCGTTATTTCCGGTGCTGAAAAATGCCCAGCCGCCGTGTATGCGGCCTTGGCGCAAAAAGCGCCCGGGGCAATTATATGGGAAGGCTACGGTATTACGGAATGTTCACCGGTCGTTTCGATTAATGATGGACACGCGCTCGGGACCATTGGAAACGTACTGCCTTCCTTACAGCACGCCATTGTTCATCCCGAAACCGGCCGGCGGGTGGCGCCCGGGCAAACCGGCATGTTACTCTTGCGCGGGCCCTCGATTTTCGGCGGCTACCTGAATTATAAAGGCCCCTCGCCGTTTGTTGAACTGGAAGGAGAGCCCTGGTATCGCACTGGCGACCTGATCTCGGAAGATGCCGAAGGAGTGCTGACATTCGCCGGAAGGCTCAAGCGGTTCATCAAGCTCGGCGGCGAAATGATATCCCTGCCGGCCATTGAGGAGGTCCTGGAGCGGTATATTGCCGACGACGACGCGGAAAGCCCCGTGCTGGCCGTGGAGGCAACTTCCTCCGATACTGCGCCCGAGTTGATCTTGTTTACAGTGAAGCCCATTGCCCGCGAAGCGGCCAACCAGACAATTCGCGAGGCCGGTCTTTCCGCTTTGCATAATATACGCGCCGTACGCGTGGTGGAAACTATCCCGACCTTGGGAACCGGGAAGACGGATTACCGGGCGCTGAAGGCCATGCTGGCGGAGTGAATGGGAAAAACATCACGCCCGGGCGGATTTGGCTTCGCCCACGATTTTAATAAAGCCTTCCGGATCGTGGATGGCAATTTCGGAAAGCATTTTCCGGTTGAGCTCCACGCGGGCCTTAATCAATCCCTCGATGAAGCGGCTGTACGTGATGCCGTTCAGGCGGCAGGCGGCCGACAAGCGTGCAATCCACAGACTGCGGTATTCGCGTTTTTTGAGTTTGCGGTGGATGGTGGCCAAACGCATGGCCCGGTCCACGGCTTCCGTGGCTTGACGGAACAATTTACTGCGTGACCCGTAAAATCCTTTGGCCTGCTCCAGGCGGCGTTTTCTCCGGCGGCGCGAGGCCGGCGCATTGGTGGCTCTTGGCATGATGCGTTCTCCCCTTCGATTTACAAAAACCGGTTAAAACAGATTTCCGATGCGTTTCTGTTCCATATGACCCAATGCGCGCTTATTACGGGCATTGCGTTTGCGCTTGCGCGACTTGGTGGTCATTAAGTGACCATGCCCGGCGCCCAGATGGATTATTTTGCCGGTGGCGGTTTTACGGAACCGCTTGCGCAACGCTTTCTTGGTCTTCATTTTCGGCATAAGTTTGCTCCCCTGTTAACGTGGAAGTTGCTGTTTATAACCTATTCCGGACAAATGTCCAGCCCTTATTTATGTTTATTTCCCCATCGTTAAGACCACGCTTTCAAACACCTGAAATTGGGCGCCCTGGCGCCAGGCGTCGGCGGAAAGCCCCGCCTTCTGGCTCAGATACGAAAGCGTTTCTTCCTTCGTCCAACCCTGTTCGGTGGCAACTTCCGGCAGAAACACTGCGCGCGCTGCGCCCTTGCCCAGGATAATCCCATGCTGACCCAGTTTAAACGCATCCAGGTTCGGAATATCCCTGATTGGGCTCAGGATGGAAACGTCCACCGTAATGTCCGGCAGTTCAGTGCTTTGGACCGGGCTGAACCGAGGGTCATGCATGGCCGCATTTACGGCGTTACGATGCACCGAAAGATACAATGGTTCCACTGGGGCCAGCGACCCGATACAGCCGCGCAGGTCCCCGCGGATCTTGAACGTCACGAACGTGGCGGTATGCGCCTTGAGCTTCGGCGTGATCGTGTAGGACTCAATCGGAAACGGTCCTTTTTTCTTGTTGATGGCGCCCATGGCGCCATTCACGCACCAGGCCAGGGTGTCTTTGGCGATCGCGAAGAGCGTCGCTTTTTCCTCGTCCGTCAGACCCGGTGACCAGGCGCCACTACGATGTTCATTGATGCTCATATTTGCCTCCTTTGTTTTGATCGAGTCGGCGGGTTGCTGTGATGCATTGGTGGCAACGCCCGCTGCCATCCCTGTCCGAGGGATAAATCCAAGAAGAACGATAAGAACGAAACCCAAGGCTTTTTTCATCATGACCGCCTTCTGTTTACGGTGCTATTATTGTATTCGGCCTTCTTCATTCTGCCACGTCGCCGTAAAGCGGCAAGTGGCCCCTTGCCGCCGAAGGCGGTGACGGGGCATTTATCTTCTTCTGCTGGCCCGATCCAATATGTCCCGGTCGCGCGGAGTCAGCCGGCCGAGACCCCATTTGGATATTTTGGCTAAAACTTCGTCCACTTCCTGCGATGAGGGCGACTCCTCTGTTTGGGTTTCCCAATCCCGGTCGGACCCGCGCAAAACTTTGAACTTGCGCCGGTGCCAGCGCCAGCGCAGATCGTTCCACCACTGGCGCGGACTGAAGGATCCGTGTCCAAGCCCCTCATTGACTCCATACAGGCCATACAGATAACCGGCCAGTCCGCCCACCAGGTGGGCCGCGTAAGCAATTTGACCAGGCTGGCTAACGATCGCCAGCAGGCTGAAAAGGCCCAAGGCGATAGCCAGCGTCCGCGCGCGCAGGGTTACCGGTATCACAAAAAAGACGAGCAGGGTCACCGGCCGTTGCGGGAACAATCCCGCGAACGCGCCCAGCACGCCGAAGATTGCTCCCGAGGCGCCCACACAGGGAAGCATTGACGAGCCGCTGATCAAGAGCCAGCCCAACCCCGCCAAGATGCCGCAGGCAAAATACAGCGCCAGAAATCGCTGCGTGCCGATCGTCCGTTCCATTTCCGGCCCGAAGAAAAATAAACCCAGCATATTCAGAATCAGGTGCCAGAAGCCACCGTGCAGAAACAGGTAGGTCACCGGTTGCCAGAGGTCCAGGCGGAGCAGACCCGCGAGACTCAGGCTGAACAGGGTCGTGAACCCGCCGCCGGTCAGCCGATCCGCAATGACCTGCACGAGGTAGGCCGCCGTCGTGCCGATCAGCAAAAAGCGGACCGCCGGCGTCAGGCCTGACGCGAATGAATAGGAGTTACGGTAGTTCATGACTATGTACACATACAACGGGCGATGCTCGCGGTCAGGCCGCTGATAAAATTCGCTTCACTGAACCGCTCGGCGTTGGCCCGGATTGCGGCGGGGTCCCACGTGGCCGCTGCGGCCTGTTCGATGGCGGCCAGCAGGGCCGGTTCGGTTTGGGCGTGAAAAAAAATCCCGGTTTGGCCGTCCACGACCGTTTCCAATACACCACCGATACCGTAAGCCACCACCGGCCGGCCGCAGGCCTGGGCCTCCACCGGCACGATGCCGAAATCCTCCTCGCCGGGAAAAACCAGCAGGCGGCAATGGCGGTACAAGTCGCGGATGCGGTCGTCGTCCAATCGCCCCAGGAACTCAATGCGCGCGCCCGCCATCCGGCGTAACCGGGTGTATTCCGTGCCCGTGCCCACAATTTTTAGCGGGTATCCCAACCGGGTATACGCCCTCACGGCCACCTCAAGTTTTTTATACGGCACCAGCGCGGAAACAATCAGGTCATAGGCACCGGCGTCACGTGGAGCGTCGGTGCCAGCACTTTCCGGCAGGACCGGCGTCCAGAAAGATGTGTTGACCGGCGGATACACTACGTCGGCCTCGCGCCCATAAAAGGTTAGGATACGTTTTTGAACGTGGCGGCTCAAGGCCACGAACCGGTCTACGCGGTTACAGGTCGCGCGGTCCCAGGTGCGCAAGCGGCTCAGATACGGAGTGAGCGCCATTTTTTTAAGCGGGTTTTTCCCAAAATATTCCTCGTAAAACAGCCAGGCATAGCGCATGGGGGTAAAGCAATAACAAAGATGCCGGGCGCCTTTGGGTGGGCGCAGGCCCTTGGCCACACAGTGGTTCGTGCTGATCAGCAGGTCCGTGGCCATCGGTTGCAGGCGCTCGATGGCGCCGGGGAAAAATGGCAGGAAATAGCGGTAGTTCTGCCGGATGCCCGGAACGCGCTGGAGCCACGAGGTCATTACCGCATGCGCGTTGATGACGTCCGAAACAGCCGCCGGATTGTGGATCAGCGTATAAATCGGCGCCTGCGGAAAAGAGCGGCACAAGACTTCCAGCACGCGCTCTCCGCCGCGCATGCCGGTCAGCCAGTCATGCGCCAGGATGACGCGCTGGGAGAATTGCTGATTGCTGATTGCTGATTGCTGATTGAACTGTTCAGTGAATTTAGCCATGGTTTCACATGGATTATGTACGGCTATTGCCTTTTTTCATTCGACGTTGGACGTTGAGCGTTGGGCGTTTGCTTTTTGTCTTTTCCTCATAGGGACTTCGCTTTTTTATAGGCCTCCATAGTCATGCGCGCAGTGGCTTCCCAGGTGAATTTCTGCGCTTGCCGCAGACCGCGCGCGCGCATATCCCGCGCCAGGCGGAAATCGGTCAACACGCGCCGCATGGCTTCGGCAAGGCCGATCATGTCCTGCGGCTGAACGATCAGCGCGGCGCCCCCTGCCACTTCCGGAAGCGACCCCTTGTTACTGCAGATGACCGGCGTGCCGCAGGCAAAAGCTTCCAGCACGGGCAGGCCGAACCCTTCATACCACGAGGGCTGAACGAATACATCGGCGTTCTGGTACTCGCTCACCAGGCGGTCATCCGGCAGGTAGCCGAGCCACGTTACCGCGTCGGCGACACCTAAGCCGGCGGTGCGCCGTGATGCTTCCGGGTAACGCCGGTCATTGGGACCAACTATGTGCAACTTAACCGGTAGCTGGTATTGCTTGCGCAACGCGGCAAAGGCTTCGATCAAGCCCACCAGGTTTTTATACGGGTCTGCCCGTCCCACCCAGAGGATTGTTTGTTCGGCCCTGGCACTGCCCGGTGTCCAGCCCGTGGTGCCGGCATCCGTCCGCGCCGGGGGCTGAAACTTTGGCAAGACGCCCAACGGAATTGCCAGCACCCGCTCCGGCGGCAGGCGCAAATAGCGGACCACGTCGTCCTGAGAAGATCGGCTATCGGTGAGGACCAGGTCCGAGCGCACCGCCACCTCGTGCATAAGCCAGCGGTACAGCAGGAAGAACCGCCGCTTCCAGGCGCGTGGCGCGTAGGCGGGAAACATCAGCGGGATCAGGTCGTGGATCGTTGTCACGCACCGGATGCGCCCGGGCCTTTCGCGGGGAAACGCGCGCAGGGGAATCATGTAGTTCGGGGAATGAAAGACATCCAGAGCGGCTTCCGCCAGCAGGCCGGGCAGGCGGAGCTGGTTGCGGATGGAAAACAGGCCGAAGGGCAAAAGGCACGTGCTGAAATTAGGCGCGCGGTCCAAGTCCGTCTCCACCACGGTCCGATCCCGCAGAGCCGGGTCGCTGAAATAAATCACAAACGTATGCACGCGATCCAGGCGGGCCAAGTGCCGGATCAGCTCGCGGGTATAGGAGCCAATGCCCGACAGTTCTTTAAAAATCCAACGTGCATCAATGCCGATCTTCATACTGCCACCTTCCGGTAAATAGCCCAGGTTTGGCGGGCCGTTTCGCGCCAGGTATAGCGCTGGGCCCAGTCTCGGCCTTTTTCGATCATTTTGTGCCGCACGGTGATGTCCGCCAGCAGGCGCAGGGCTTCCCCGGCCCAGCGCTCGGCGTCGAACTCTGCGATCAGCCTGGCGCCATTGCCCAGTACTTCCGGGAGCGAGCCGGCCGTTGAGGCAAGCACCGGCACGCCGCACAACATGGCCTCCAGCGGCGGGAAGCCGAACCCCTCGTATAGGGACGGAAACAAAAACAATTCGGCTCCCGCGTATAACGCGGGGAGCTCGTTGTCACCGACATATTCCAGATAGCGGATGGCGCGCGCACGCGGGGAGGCGCGCAGGCGTTCCAGGATCGGTTCGTATTTCCAGCCGCGCATGCCGGCAATCACCAGGTCGCCGTCAAAAGCGGTCATGGCTTCAAAAACACTTGCCAGGAAAGCCGTGTTCTTGCGCGGCTCCAGCGTGCCGACCGTAAGCAAGTAAGGCCGTGTGAGGCCGCGCTCCCGGCGCAGGCGCACCACCGCCTCCGGATCCGGTGGGCGCACGTGGTCCGCCGCGCCCAGTGGGATGGAAAACACCTTGGCCGGGTCAGCCCGCAATAGCTCTATAATTTCCCCGGCGCTGAAGCGCGAATCCGTAATGACGGCATCGGCACGCCGGACGGTATCGGCTATGCGGGCCTTCAGGTAGGCCAGGTTTTTGGCCTCGGCCATGGCCGGATAGCGCAGGAAGCTGACATCATGCACGGTGACCACGGTGCGGCCGGAGTTAAGCGGCGGAATGATGAAATTGGGGAAGTGATAGACGTCCGCACGTCCCGCCAGCCAGTCAAAGGGCGGCCACTGCATGGTTTTCCAGCTTTTTTGGACAAGCCGTCCCGGGCACCAGCGGATGGCTTGCTGGTCCAAGCCTGGCGTGGCGAACGCCAGCCCGTGCCGCCGGAAATCGAAATAGAATAGCCGAAGCCGGTCCGCGCCGCGGCTTGCGCCGAGGTGCTCGACCAGCGCGCGGGTATAACGGCCCACCCCGGCCCGCTGGGCGACCGCCGGCTGAATATCAAGGCAAACGTTCAATAGATCCCCTTTTTGAGTTGACAATTCCCTATATCATTCCAATGCGGGCTATGCCCGCAACCCAATTATGTTCTCTCACGGCAGTGTGGCGAATTAGGTTCGCAAAAGGCGGCGGCGATCTTGGGCCGTCTGCGGATTTGCCGCGCTCGCATG
>JBDRSI010000249.1:0-4852 GCA_043825055.1 Verrucomicrobiota bacterium | reverse complement strand
TCTTCCACGGCCCGGACCGCCATGCGCACGTCGTTTTCCACCTCGGCACTGAGTTCCAGGAGTTGCCGTTTGAGATTATCTATTTCCCTCTGCAGGTGCGCTCGCATATTGAACCTCCTCCTCTTGCACCACGCGGCCGTTCATCCAAACCGGCCCGTGATATAATCTTCCGTTCGTTTTTCCTCTGGTTTGGTAAAAATCTGTTTAGTGGGACCAAACTCGATCAAGACACCCTCGTACAGGAAGGCGGTGAAATCCGAGACCCGCGCGGCCTGTTGCATGTTGTGGGTCACGATGATAATAGTGTATTTTCCGCGGAGTTCGGCAATCAGGTCCTCGATGCGCGAGGTTGCCCGCGGGTCGAGCGCCGAAGTCGGCTCGTCCATGAGCAGAATTTCCGGGTCCACCGCCAGGGCGCGGGCAATACAGAGCCGCTGTTGTTGGCCGCCGGACAAGCCGAGGGCGTTCTGGTCCAAACGCTCCTTGACTTCATCCCACAACGCAGCATCAATCAGACTACGCTCCGCGATTTCCGCAAGACGATTGCGACTCGCTTGGGTATGCAGGCGGGGGCCGTAGGCGACATTATCGAAAATGGACTTGGGAAACGGATTGGGTTTCTGAAAAACCATTCCCACCCGGCGGCGGAGTGCCACCACATCCACGTCTGGGCTATAGATGTCTTGTCCATCGAAGAGGATCCGGCCTTCGGTTGTACAGCCGGGCACCAGGTCGTTCATCCGGTTGATGGCCCGCAACAGGGTGCTCTTGCCACAGCCGCTGGGACCGATGATTGCCGTCACCTTTCCGGCGGGAATTCCCATGGTTACATGTTTGACCGCCGGGACTTTCCGGTAAAGGACCGAAAAATCGAGGGCTTCCACGTGGGACCGTTCGGGCGCGGGCTGATCCGGCGCCGGCCGGGCTGCCGCATCCAATTTGCTCTCCGCTGCTTCCCCTGAATTTTCAGACTGGTCGGCATCATCCGCCAACGTTTGCCACAGATTCATAATTACTTTGTGTCCTCGCAGCATATTCATATTATTATCCTCGCAGTCGCTTCGAAATCCGCGCGCGCATTAAAATCGCGGCCAGGTTCAGAATCAACACCAGACTGACCAGGATCAACACCAGGCCATATTGCACGTGGCGAATCTCGTCCACGGCCTCGTGCTCGGTGGCAAGGTTGTAAATGTTCCAGGACAACGCAGGCGTGGGCTGGGTGAATACCTGCCATAATGCCAACGGCTTGCCCACGCTGACGGCGGCCGTAAAGATGATCGGCGCCGTTTCCCCGGCGGCCCGCCCCATGCTGATGACGGTTCCGGTCAGGATACCCGGCAGGGCCGCAGGCAGGATGATGGTCCGGACAGCATGCCAGCGCCCGGCGCCGAGACTGAGCGCCGCTTCCTTATAGGTGGCGGGCACCGCCCGGATGGCTTCTTCCGCCGCCCGAATGACGGTGGGCAGGATCATGAGGGCAAGTGTCATGGCCCCCACCAGAACACTCTTGGAGCTTGATACATGCAACGTATTAATGAAGAAAGCCAGCCCAAAGAGGCCAAACACGATACTGGGGACGCCCGCCAGCGTACTGATGCAGGTGCGCAGGATTTCAATGAACCGACTTTCCCGGGCATATTCCGTCAGATAAATGGCCGCGATAACCCCCAGGGGCAGGGCAAAAAGCATGGCCCCGATTGTCAGATAGAACGTGCCGAGGATTTCAGGCCAGATCCCGCCGAAAAAGTGGGAATCGAAAGATGTGTCTGTAAGGAATTGCCAATAAACTGTACGGTGTGGGAGCAGCATCCGGCTGAGATTCTGTTCGAGATAGGGAAAAACGGGTTCCAGCTGTGTCCCGGCGAAATCAATAGCCCGGGGCTTTAGACGCATGATTCCAGTGCGGGTGGGATCAGAATAATCCCATTCCTCGCGATAGAGCGCGCGCGAAAGTTTCACTTGGGCCCGTTCCCAGCGTGTCTGGCCATACTGATCGCGCATCAGTATGGGGCGGGGTGCGCCGGGGATTGGGCCCAGCAAGGTTTGCACCGCCTTTTTAAATTCCCGAAATGGCTTTTCGTACTGGCGGCGTTCGGTTGCGTTTCCGGTTGCAAGACGCCGCTCAAAATCGACCAGCATCTGATACACCGGCTCGCGCGCCTTCCGCGCGGCTTCGATTTCAGCTTCCTGTTGCGGGCGATTTCCCCGGTTGAACCGTTCCAGCATAAGCCGCCGATGTTCGACCGTCGCGGTGAAAACGATCGCTCCCGCGCCGCGAATGAACATCGGCGCGAGCAGGACGATCAGCGCGGCGGCCATGAGCACGATGGCCAGGATGCCCGATCCTGTAAAGGAGCGATCCAGAAGTTTTCGCGTTTCGAGCCGCATGGCCTTAGCCTCCTGCCTTTTTTCGCGCGCGCCGGACAATGCCTTCACTGATAAAATTACAGACAAACGAAAAGACCAACAGGCAAAGTGCCATCGCGAAAAGCACGTGATAGCGGGCGGAGCCGGTAACGTGGTCCGCCTCGCCCATGTCACCCGCGATCGTGGCGGTGAGGGTCCGCACGGGATCAAGCATATTGTACCACGGGCTCGGGATTCGCGCTGCGTTGCCGGACGCCATCCAGACCACCATGGTTTCACCGATGGCCCGCATGATGCCCAGGATTACGGCGGCCAGAATTCCGCCGGCGGCCGCCGGCAACACGGTTTTGACGACCGTCTCCGCACGGGTCGCACCGAGGGCATAACTGCCCTCGCGCAATTCGCGTCCCACGGCCTGGAGAGCGTCCTCGGATACGCTGACCACGGTCGGCAGGGCCATGATCCCGAGAATAATCGAGACATTCAACGCATTGGTGCCGCTGGCAATTTTCAACGCGTTCAAGGTGTGGCCGATCCACGTCAGTCCGGCCAGTGCCACGCCGCCGAACAGCACCATGAGGATCACCCGGACCGCGGTCCGGGACCGATCCTGGAGCCGGTCGGTCGCCACATCGCTGAGAACGACGATTCCGAGGACGGCCATCGGCAGACCGAGAATCCAGGAGGCAACCGCGAGGAGATGGCCGCCTTGTTGCTGCAGGAGTGGTGCGAACACGACCAGGGCGAAAAATCCATAGGCCACGGAAGGAATAGCCGCCAGCATTTCAATGACCGGTTTGACGAATTGGCGCAGGGAAAACGGGATGACATCGCTCAGGCAGACGGCGGCGGCGATGCCGAGCGGCACCGCGACTAGAGTGGCTCCAAGGGTAACCAGGGCACTCCCCACGAACATGGCCAGTGCGCCGAACTCTGCCTCTCCGGCGGAAGGATACCAGTGGGTGCTGGCGAAGAACTCGCGCATACCCTGTAAACGGAAAAAGGGAAGGGCATCCCGCGCAATAAAGAAGAAAATGAAGAACACGGCAAGCATCGAGAGGGAAGTCACCGCCAATAGAAAACCATTGCCCAGCGATGCGGCGAGGCGCTGCCGGAGGATGGTCCGGTGGCTGAGCCGCAAAGAGGGCATCATCCGGATTTCCGCTTTCATGATTCTTGGGCTCGTTGACATGGGATTTTTTCTTCGCTTAAGAGTAAAGGCGGCGGCGGGTTGCTTTAACCCGCCAACCGCCCGTTTCGCCTCAAACTGTCGCAGTCCGATTACTTCACGGGCACAAACCCCGTAGCTTCAATGATCTTCTTACCTTCCGGCGTATCGGACAGGGTAATGAAATCATACAGCGGCGTGCCCTGTTTCGGCCGGCCGTTGGTGTACATATACAATGGACGCGCAATGGGATAAGTCATGGCGGCCACAGTCTCGGGCGTGGCTTCACTACCGTTGACCTTTACAGGCTTGACGCCTTCACGAAAAGCCAGCCCAACGTACCCGATCGCGCTCGGCGTGCTCAGCACCCGCTGACGGATTGCGCCGTTACTGCCGACATACTCTGTCTTCCCTGCTATTTTTGTATTTTTCATGACCATAGACTCAAAGGTCTCATAAGTACCGCTGTTCGTATCACGGCTGATCACCACGATCGGCCGGTCCGGTCCGCCCAGTTCTTTCCAGTTCGTGATCGCGCCGGTATAGATGCCCCGGATCTGTTCTATTGTCAGGCCTTCCACTGAGTTGCCGGGGTTCACGACAATCGCGATGCCGTCCATGGCGACGACATGCTCGATCGGAAGAATGCCGGCGCTTTTCGCCGCGTCTTTTTCCGAGTCTTTCATGGGCCGGGACATGGTCGCCACGTCGCACGCCGCATTAATCAGGCTCTTGGCACCGTTGCCGCTACCCGATTCGCTGACCGTGATGTTTACGTCCGGGTGTTTGCCCATATAGTATTCGGCGAACGCCTTGGCGATCGGACCGACGGTGGTTGAGCCGTCCACTACGATTTTGTTGGCATCCCCCGCCGTTGCCGCGCCGATACCCATGAGCATTGCCGCTGTGGTTGCCGCTATGATTTTTTTCATGACCTGTCCTTTCCTATTTGTTTATGGTGTTTGTTTATGGTTGCTATTATGCCGGCGGACGTTAGCTTTCGTTAGACCTCCTTTTGCTTTCCTGTTTATGAGTATGCGTTCTGTCGTCGTCCAAGGACGGGCACTCTTATGGCACGTTTGGCGTTTTCGATCCAGCGATGCCAGTTATGCAGTCGCCCGCACTGCCATGTCGCGTCACTTGCCGCGCGCGACAGGTGGCAAAGCAGGAAGAAGTCCATATCATCCTTGTTGTAATATACCGGCCGCAGACGTTCAACCTCACGGCGAATAATCATGGCTTCCAGCAACGAGCGCACCACATTGTTGGGACGACCGGACTCGAGGGACAAGACATCCAGATGCACCACGCTGT
>JBDRSI010000248.1:0-3363 GCA_043825055.1 Verrucomicrobiota bacterium | reverse complement strand
GCGGTGAAGCTCCTCCCGAAAAGATCGACAAGGGAAACGGGGCAGCGGTCCCCTCCTTACTTCCCTTATCGTTTCAGACTTTTCAGATATTTAACCAGTTCATGAACCTTGGTCGATGGATTATCCGTTCGACTGGTCTTGTGGAAATCATCAAGCTTCTCGGCATTGAGGATGGCCTTTTCCAGTTTATCGCTTATGGCTTGGAAAATGTCTCGTGCCCCCTTTTCGTATCCAGGAATGCGGCCCTTCCTGTCCAGTGCGTCCATGACCAGTGCGCAATTGGAATCACTGCCTGCCGTACTGAACGGGCCGGTCGTATAGGTAAAGTGCAGGAGAAGCCAGATTTCAAAGCAGGGCACCGAGGTGATGGCATGCAAGGTTCCGCCGCCTGCTAACCGCGTCGCCCGAATCTTTTCCAGGGCGTCGTTATAAGAGGCGTGTTTGTCTTTGTCGAAAACACAATAAACGCGATCGAAGTCCCTGCCTTTCTTAAATGTCTCAATTGCGAACGCCACCAGGCTTTTAGGATCAAGCCCGCCTCCCTTATCATCGATGACGACATTTACCGGATGCAGTCTCAATGCGTGGCGCAACCCGCGGAAATAATGGGGTTCCGTTTTCTTTCCCTCGCAAACGATCAAAACCCGTTCATATGGAGCGCGTTTTGCCTTTTCCCGCCGATGCGATTCGGCCAACCGGGCTTTCTTCTTATGGAACAGATCATCCGTCCCCATCAGAACCTCAATTCTCCGATGAATGGCAGCGCGCCGTAGCGCCCATTCAGGTAGCCTTTCTCCAGCGCTTCCCCCTTCCTGGGATTGAAGTCGCTGAGTGGATAAAGCCGGCTTGCCTGTTCGCGGTCCTTTTCGACGAACCAGACCTGATCGCGGCGGAAGAGGTCGGTATCAAGAACCGATGTGTCATGGGTGGTAAAGATCAATTGGGCATTATGCCTGTTGATTTCCGGATTCTGGATGAGACCGATCAGAAAACGCACCATCAGCGGATGCAGACTCGTGTCCAACTCATCGATGAACAGAATGCGCCCCTTGGCCAGCAAGTCCAGCCACGGACCGGCGAAGGCAAAGATTTTTTTTGTCCCGTCGGATTCATCGTCGAATTTGAAAGATATCGATTCGCCGGCGTCCGTCTTGTGGAGAAATCGAATATCCGCTACCGCAATTTCTTTCCCTTGCATATCCCGCAAAATCTGATCCTTGATCGGTTGTGGCATGTCGGGAGGAAGCATTTCCGGCTTCACCGGCGGGAGCGCAATCTTCTTGACCTTCTTGACCGCAACCCCCGAGATGCCGATATCCGCTGAATTCATGAACGCCATGATGTGCTGGGTACCTTCTTCGGACGCGCACTGATCGATTGACAACAGCAGATTGATCTGGGCGCCCGGCAAGATTGTCGCAAGCCTGCCCTGAAACCAGCCGAACACCGGTTTAAGCTGCTCGTTGTTGAGCTGAATGGCCGTAGAGAGAAAAAGCGCGTTTTTCCTCGTGGCCTCTTGCCAAATCCGGCGGCGGCCGGTGAACTTGCTCCCGAAATACCACCGGTCTTTCTCTGCTTTGGCGTCATATTCCCGTTCGTACCAACGCTGCGCCTTCCCCTCCGGAAAAGCCAGCAGCCACTCTTTGGTGACGCGCACCCTGTTGACCGCAAAGCCGTACTGATAGCGAACGTCATCCTGAATAAAAAAAATTTCAAACTCGCTCGGCTCATTTTTCGTGCGGCTGTCCAGCGCAAAGGGTGCCGCATTGACGGTTTGTCCCTCCTGATGGGAATGTGACAGGAGGACGAAACTCTGCATGAAATGCAGGGCGCGGAAAAGATTGCTTTTGCCTGCCGCATTGGGTCCATAGATGACCGCCGCGCGGAGCAGTTTTGGCAGGCCGTTCACATTGGCGTCAAAACAGTTTGTCTCCTCCAGCCCCTTGTAGTATTTGCTGGCGGCCATACGAAGCGTTTGGGTATCGCGGATAGAGCGATAGTTGGTGACACTGAATTCGAGAAGCATGACTTGACCCCTTTTGCAATTTATTTTAAGTCAATTATTGCACGATAAATGCAAATAATCAAGCTAAAATCAAATTCAACCCGATGCGGTGTAGTGGAAAACCGATGGCATCACAGGATGCTGCGATGTGGCGCCGGGTCTCTTTGCCGAAACGCTGCGCCTATGCTACCTGCCGCAGTCGCTGATAGGGCCGCCCGATACCATCGGCCGATGTACTTGTCTTTAATGAGTCCCCTATCTTTCGCGACAAATTCCATGCACCATGCCAGCATGCCATCCCATTGATTCATGTCGCCGGGGGGATGGATCGACCACCCGATCTCTTCCAAAGTCCAATTCGCTTTTGCGCTGTTTCGGAGCATCGACGTCGATACAAGGTTGTCTTCATGGTCCGGGCCGCCGCGGGCAACTGGAACGATATGGTCGAGAGTGGGAAACAGTTCCCAATATGCCGGATGGGTTTTGTTCATTTTCCAGTTGCGATGAAACGGGAAGGCGTCCGGCAGCATAACCGACAGCAGGCGGAGAACCGGTGGAAATAGGAGCCGATTCCCCGAATAGCGATCAATGAAACCGTCGCGGACGAAAACTCGAAGCGCCTGCGTTTCAGTGAATTTGCGAATGGTCGTAGGCGGAGGAAGAAACGGATATTGCCGCCGCGCTATTTCGGAGGCGCCGGCTGTGTCCCCAGATGATAGCGCCTCACAAATAATCTTGATTATGTTGGCTCTGTCTTCCATTGTTCGCCATTCCTATGTGTTATTCCCGGAAAAGGCGGTTGGCCAATCGCCATTCTGTCTGATGACAGCATCAATTTCTGTCATCAGCCGGATAGTCTCATTCAGGGCGACAACGATTTGCTGGTAGTGCCGGGTGTCCTCGTAGGTCAGCTTGCGACCCTTTCGGTCCTTGAGCCATTTCTCGCAGACCTGGTAGCCGCCGATGTGGAAGTTCCAGACCGCCGCCGGCACGCCTCCGAAGTACTGCGTCGGGTTGATCCAGACGCGCTCGTCCTTGTCGTTGTGCTGAACTTTTTCGACGGTATCCGTTCCCTTCACCGGAAACTCGGTAATCAGGTCACTCAGTTTCGGCGATTCCATAAGGTGTAGGGCGACAAGCTCACCGCCCATGGCGGCCAGACGGAAGAACAAATCCCGGTTGCCCGTGAGCGGCAGGCGCGGGAAATCAATCTTCAGGAACTCGGCGTACCGGGTGCGGTAGGTCGGCGAGTGAAAAACGGCGTAGGCGTAGTGGAAGATATTTTCCGGCGTCACATCATGCGGCAACCCGTGCGGTGCGGACTGCGAAAGTCCCAACTTTTCCGCCAGCGTCTTCAG
>JBDRSI010000247.1:0-4596 GCA_043825055.1 Verrucomicrobiota bacterium | reverse complement strand
TAAAATCCAGGATGGATGCGATTAAAAATGTGCCTACTGTATTGTGCCGCGCGCGCGCGGGCCGGCCTGGAGCCGGCCTGGTGAGGACATTGTCGGTGAAAAAAACAGCCTTGTCCAAGCCGGTTACCGGGAGATCGTGCTGACCGGCGCCAATATCGGCTGTTATGAGGATCATGGCCGAAAGCTATCTTGTTTGCTCCGCCAGATCGAAACGGTGCCGGCGTTGGAGCGCATCCGTTTAAGTTCCATCGAGGTCAGCACCGTGGAGCGCGAGGTCATTGATTACATGGCCGTGTCCCGGAAACTATGCCGGTGCCTGCATCTGCCGATGCAAAGCGGGAGCGACCCGGTGTTGCGCGCCATGCGGCGGAGGTATGCCATCCGGGAATATGGCGCTGTCGTGGCTTATGCCTTAAGCCGGGTCGAGGCGATTGGCGTGAGAACCGACGTGCTGGTGGGCTTTCCGGGTGAGCGTGTGGCGGATTTTGACGCCACGGAAGCCATGATTGTGCAAGGGCCCTTCAGCAATGTGCATGTGTTTGCCTACAGCCTTAGGCCCGGGACCCCCGCGGCCGTGATGAATGGCCAGGTGCCGGATAGTGAAAAAAGACGGCGGGTTTCCAAACTCCTGACGCTGGCGCGCGAACAACGAAGGGCTTTTGCCCGCCGCTGGGTTGGCCGCGAAGTGGCGGTCCTGGTCGAAGCGGTCAATGCCGCGGGGGTGGCCACCGGCTGGACGGGCGAATATTTGCCGGCGCGGATCCTGCCGTCTTCGGTGCCGGCCGGCGGCGATCCGCGCGCTATGTCCACGCCAGCGCGCAACCGGGTTATCCGGTTTGTGCCGCGCTCAGTGGAAGGCGGGACGCTGATCGGCGATCAGCCGATTGGCTGAAACCTGATTTTTTTGCTTGACTTGCGGGCATGGCGTAACCTATTGTCCCCTTATGGATTAAGCCAAAAAAGCGGGTATAATGACATTCAGGAGGGCATGGTATCATGACAAAACGGGATTTAGTTATGCGGATTGCCAAGGAAACCGGGCTGATTCAGCAGGATGTGTTTGCCGTCCTTCAGAAAACGCTCGATTATATTGTGGAAAGTCTGGCCAAGGGCGAAAGCGTGGAGTTTCGTAATTTCGGTGTTTTCGAAGTGTGCATTCGCAAATCCCGCATTGGCCGGAATCCCAATAAGCCCACCCACGTGGTGACGATCCCCACGCGGAAAGTGGTCAAGTTCAAGATGGGCCGGATCATGAAAGCCAAGGTGATGAAAACCGTCAAATCATGACGACGGAAGCCGCTCATTTTGAGGCGCCGCGCGGCATGCGGGATTTCTATCCCGCAGAGATGGCGGTCCGCAACGCGATTTTTGACGCCTGGGTCCGCTCCGCGCGCGCTTTCGGGTTTACCCAATATGACGCCTGCGTTGTGGAGTCGCTCGACCTGCTCAAACGCAAGAGCGGCGAGGAAATCGTCGAGCAAATCTACGCCTTTAAAGACAAGAGCAACCGGGACTTGGCCCTGCGTCCCGAGATAACGCCAACCCTGGCCCGCATGATTGTAGCCCGTCAGGGTCAACTTGCCTTTCCCTTGAAGTGGTTTGCCGTTGCCCAGTGTTTCCGGTATGAGCGCATGAGCCGCGGGCGCAAGCGGGAACATTATCAGTGGAACCTGGATGTGGTCGGCGAGGCTTGCGTTTCCGCGGAAGTCGAAGTGCTGGCCTGTGGCGTCCATGCCCTAAGCCTGCTCGGGTTGAACGCGGGGGAGGTCAAAGTCCATCTCAGCAGCCGCGCCCTGCTGGCTGATTTGCTGGCGAAGGCCGGTATCCCGCCGGCCTTTCATGCGGCCACCTTTCTGGCGCTCGACAAACGCGGCAAGCTGGAGGATGCAGATATCCGGCGCCTGCTCCGGGAATCCGGACTGGATGTCGCGGCCATTGAGGCGGTGTTCCGGATCGTCGGCATTCAATCGCTGGACCAGGCCGCCGCCATGCTCGGTAAACAGACCCCTTCCCTGGCGGCGGTGCAAACGCTGTTCCGGTTGGCCAATGAATATGACCTTGGAGCGATGCTTTTGTTTGATATCGGCGTGGTGCGGGGGCTGGGCTATTACACCGGCATGGTGTTTGAAGCATTTGATGCCGAACGGAAATTCCGGGCGCTTTTTGGCGGCGGCCGGTACGACAACCTGCTGGGCGACGTCGGCGGGGCGCCCATGACCGCCGTCGGCCTGGGATTCGGCGACGTGGTAATTGCTGAACTGTTGGCCGACAAGGGACGCCTGGCCGGTCTGCAGGCCAAGCTGAATTGCGCCGTGGGCTACATGGAGGATCTTCAGCAGTCGGTTGCGAGGCAACTCGCACGCGCGTTGCGCCGTGGCGCTCAGAGCGTGGATATGGCGCTGCATGCCGAGAAACCGAAGCAATTTTTCGGGCGGGTCGGCAAGGGTGGATTCCAGAAAGCGATTTATGTGGGGCCCGATGACGTGGCCCGGGGCACCGTGCGCATCAAGAATCTGGATGACCGCACGGAGGCGGAAAAGCCTCTGACAGACCTGCTGGGATGAAAGCGGGCCAACAAAGGACTGCAATGACGTCAGGGACAACAAGGATGGCAAGAGAGATGACTGCTGCTGAGTACTGTCTTTGGTGTCTTTATTGTCCTTTGAGTCCTATCTCAACCCGGAGCATGCCATGAGCGCGGGTTTCATCCCGAAACACGGTGGCTACAAAAAACTGCTTTCCTACCAGAAGGCGGAAATCGTCTATGATGCCACGGTCTATTTTTGCGATCGCTTCATTGATAAGCGCAGTCGCACCCATGATCAAATGGTGCAGGCGGCACGCTCAGGCAAGCAGAACATCATCGAAGGCAGTATGGCCTCCGCGACCTCCAAGGAGACCGAGATCAAGCTGACTAATGTGGCGCGCGCCAGCCTGGAAGAATTGCTGGCCGATTACCGCGATTTCCTGCGCGGGCGTGGTGTGCAGGAATGGCCGAAAGATCACATCTATGCGCGACGTCTGCGCACGCTCAACAAGATTCCGGACGCCACGTATGCTACCTTCAAAAAAGGCATCGAGAACCCTGACCCGGTGATTTCCGCCAATGTGATCATTGGCCTGATCCGCGTGACCAGCTACCTGCTGGATCGGCAGATCCGGCATTTGGAGCAAGCCTTCGTCAAAGAAGGCGGCCTGCGCGAGCGCATGACCCGTGCCCGTCTCGCAGAACGGGGGAAGTCCAGATTATGATGGCCCTTACATTCGCAGGACTTTAAGGTCAGCAAAGCCTGTAGGGACTCTCGCGACGGATGGGGACTATCCTTGGTGTCCTTGTTGTCCTTTAGGTCTTTTGCCGCCCAGAGCGATCGGAAAGCGCGTGTTCAATGGAATGATCCGATCCGGCCTCTCAGGATAACAGGCAAACGGCCTGGTATGAATAGCGCAAAAAATTCTTACAAATTTATATTGACTTACTTCACGATATATGTTTAACTTTAATCCATGAAAACTACTCTACGTAACGATGCAGTGCTGTTTTCCGTCAAAGGGCAGGTGGTCATTCCCCGTTGGCTGCGCAAGGAGTACCATATTGAGGAAGGCACGCGCGCCGTTGTCCAGGCGACTTCCGAGGGTATTCTGCTCAAACCGGTGACCAGGGTTCGCATTCAGCGGCTCCGCGGCATTCTCAAGCGGAAACCGGGCGGGAAACCGTTTGCCCAGGAATGGGCCGAGCATAAGGCCGAGGAAAAAGCATTGGAGGAGACCAGATATGCCCGCCTCGCCGGTTCTCGATAGTTTTGCCCTGCTGAGTTTTCTCCGCGATGAACCGGGGGCGGAGATGGTGGCGGCGCTCCTGGAAAAGGCGGAGGAGCGCAGGCACCCCCTTCAGATGACCGAGGTCAATTACGCCGAGGTCCAATATATCATTCGCCGCAAGGATGGCGAGGCCGCCTGGCGTATCGTCGCGGACGAACTGGCGATCCTACCCATCGAATTTCAACCGGCCGACCGGCCGCTGGCCGATCAGGCCGCCGATTTCAAAACGCGTTTCAAGCTCAGCCTGGCGGACGCCTTTGCCGCCGCGTTGGCAAAGTCCCGCAAGGCCGAACTTGTGACGGGCGATCCCGAGTTCAAACAGGTTGAGGGTGAGATCAAGATTGGCTGGCTGAAATGACAACCATGCATTTATACATCAATATCGTATAATTGCATTCAATTATACGATAACGATGTGAATTATCATTATGTTTGCGGGCCTGGCATTTTGACGGCCTGGATGTTCTGCCGGTGACAGAGTTTCTACGCCAGTTGCATCAGGAAGGTTTTTTGAAACAACATCAACCGGAAAAGATCTTGCGCCGGCGTCTTTGCCGCCGCGCTGGCGAAGCTCAGGAAAGCCAAACTGGTGACAGGCGACATCGAGTTCAAACAGATTGAGGGTGAAATCAAAATCGGATGGCTGAAATGAAGTGAGTCGGCTCTTCCAAGAATCGACGGCGCAACCAGAAAAGCGTGCCACCAAAATGACCTATCGGCACGAGCGTTAGAAGGTCACAATATGGCTCAAAACACTTGGACACGCGACGAGCTGAT
>JBDRSI010000246.1:0-6416 GCA_043825055.1 Verrucomicrobiota bacterium | reverse complement strand
GTTTGATTTTTCCAACAAGTCTGATGTCGAGAATCACAATCACGTGGCTACGCTGGTTGAACGGACGCTCGACCTGCACAAACGGGTGACGGCGGCTAAGACGGATCACGAGCGGACGCTTTTGGAGCGCCAGATTTCTGCCACCGACCGCGAAATTGACCAGCTGGTTTATGAACTCTACGGTCTGACCGCTTCCGAAATCGCTATTGTGGAGGGGGTAACAAAAAGCGCATAAATTCTCGTAGGTGACGTGTAACGTTATGGGTTCTCAAGAGGTCAATTAGTGGCATCAACAACCGGCTCCTGGATAGTTTGCTTTGCTCGCAGCCAGAGCCGGAGCGTTCGACATAAAGAGAGGAAGAGAAACGCAGTGCCGACACGGACAAAGAAGCAGCACTACGTGCCACAGTTTCTTCTCCGCCAGTTTGCGACCGGCACCCCAAAAAAACCAAAGATCTGGGTCTTGGACAAGAGCACCAAGGACGTCCGTCTTGCTTCCGTCCGGGATGTCGCCCATGAGAACGCCTTCTACGAGTTCCACGATCCAGATGGGACACACATCGACTTTGAGCACCTCATGGAGAAGATCGATTCCATTGGCGCTCGAATCATTAAGCAGGTCATTCGCTCCGGTCGTCTTGTACTCTCATCTGAAGACAGAGTGTGGCTGTCCTATGTGGTCGCGTGCCAAATGTCCCGTACGCCAATGATTCGCAAGGACATGGACAATTTCATCGAGATGATCATCCACAAGTGGGGCCCAAATGTCAGAATGGGAGGTGACGCACGAACAGTGGGGGAGTACGGCCAGGACGATTCCAGATTCAACTCCCTTATGCTCCTCAAGAAGGATTTGCCCGCGTTTGCCAAACTCCTCCAAGCCAAGGCCTGGTTTCTAGCCGAGGCCCCGCCCCAGCATCCGTTCATCATCTCTGACAACCCGGTTACGAGACACAACATGGTTCCAAGGAAGGGGCGAGGGAATCTGGGTCTGAACAACGACGGGATAGAGATATACCTGCCCATTTCCTGTAGGTTTAGCCTCCACATTGTCTGCCCTATCCTCGCCGGGATTGTTTGCATGACTCCCGATCTCAGCGCCGCCTACACAGCCGGAATCGAGGAGGGCAAACCGGTCCCGATGCGTCCAGAGAACGTGACGTTTGCCAATTCATGCCAAGTGAACTGGGCTGAAAGGTACGTTTTTGGTCGCAGGAGAGACGATCTTGAGTTGCCATTGGATATGCTGCGCACGAATCCCGAACTGATGGGAGGTCCCGGCGTTCGCCAGAGACCTGACGAAGAGTAGTAGAGGAGAATTGTCAAACCACCGGCCGAACCGTGCCGGCTGAACGAGGGGGTCCGTTCGTAGAAGACATTGAACGGGAGATTTTTGGGTGTCTTAAATATCGGAGCGGTAACACCGAAACGGACTTACCGCCCGGAATAAAGAGCGCCTACACCACAATCCAAGCATTGAGGTATTGGCGCGATCCAATCCAATCCAGAAACAGAGACAGCATCCACGCTCCACACCGATTTGCAAAACCGCATCCGTGCGGAGCGTGGAGGAAGGAAACTTTTACTTCTGAAAATAAATAGCTCATGATTGATTGACAGGCCGGAGACCGCCCCGGCCCATCATCCCCAGGGACGGCCCAGGCGACGGCATAGGACACGCTCCAGACGCCTATCGCCACCCGATCCATATCAAGGCACCCCCGCCGGCGATAGAACTTTTACGCCGCTGAAATTCACGGGCTACGGGGGGCGATCCGGGAGGAGTATTTCCTGCTGAAAAAATATCAGCAGGTTTTTTACTGTGCGCTTTCTGTGTGCTTTGTAACCCCTAAAAGCACACAATCACGCAAGCGAAGCAAAACGAACGCAAGAGCAAAACAGGAAAAGATGACATTCGTTTGACCAGCATGAATAAAGGGCGAAACGCTTGTTTGAGTCAATGAAAACAGTGTAGAGGCTGGGGGGCTCGAACCCCCGACCCGCTGATTAAGAGTCAGCTGCTCTACCAACTGAGCTAAGCCTCCGATGCAGACGGTAGAAAATCGGCGCGTTGAATGCAAGTCTGAAATCAGACGACAGACGACGGACGGCAGACAACGGACAAAACACGTGCGGTGTGGAGCGGATAGCGTTGAGCGGGAAGCGCGGAATTTCAACCTTTTTCAAATCAGGCTTTTCAGAACGCGGTACAGTTCGGTCACGCCCCAAGCCTGGGCGTCGCACCCGCGCGCGGTGTGTGGGTAATCGCCATCCACGATTTCCGGAATCTGGCCCAGGCAACCACGACTTATGAGCTGAGTGCTGCTACCCAGCCATGCCAGCGCCGCGGAGCGTCCGGCATTGCCGTGCACCTGGACCCAGGCTTCGCAGAACGATGGGAACAACCAGGTCCAGGCTGTGCCGTTGTGATAGGCCGGCTTGCGGCGGGTATCTTCATCGCCCTCATAACGTCCCCAGTAAGGCCGCAGGGGATCATTGAGCAACCGGTCGCCAAACGCAACGGGTTGGGGATATTCCACGGGCCGGTCGGAGAGTGTACGGATGGCGCCGGGCACGAGCAGTTCCGCGCATGCTTCCAGTACGCGTTCACCGATGGCTCTCTTCGTCACCGCGCCTAAGGTCAGTACCAAGAGCTGATTGGGCCGCAGGGCGTCGTCCGGCATGGCTTGTGCCGCAGTCTGGCCGGCTTGCGCATGCAGGCAATCGGCAAAAAGCCCAAGCGCCTCGTTCCAGAAATATTGTTGGATGGAAGTCTGCACCCGTTCCGCCAGTGTTTGCCAGGGTGCGGCGTGCTTATCCAAGCCGGCCAGGAACGAGCACGCCGCAAACCAGAGCGCCTGGATTTCAATGGGGTAGCCTTCACGGGGTGAGCCGGCAGGATGGTTCGTATCCATCCACGTGAAATGGGCCGGACTGAAAATCAGGCCGCTCTTAGGATCCATGCGAATTCCATTGGGCGTGCCCCGCCGATAGCCTTCGGCAATGGATTCCAGAACTTGGCGCAGGGTCCGTTCTCCGCACCGTTCCGTCAGCAGGTCCTGACCTCGCGGAGAGTCGGGATGGCCTACCGAATGGCCCGCCCGCAATCCGTCAACCGACGGATAGCGACTGCCTGCCCGCAATGCTGCGCATAGCGCTGCAGGCAGGCGGGCGCGGCAGGCGTCCGCGCAGGCGATGATAAACCACAGGGGTGCATCGGATGTGTCCCGGTTCCGGGCATCGTTGCCATGAATCATGTTTGGCAACGTGCCGTCCTGCTCGAATGCCGCAAACTGCTTGAGGATCGCCTTGACCTCCTCCAAATGGCCGGCGGCGATCAGGCCGCGCGTGCAGATAAAAGTGTCGCGGCCCCAGTCGAGGAACCAGGGATAACCGGCAATCACGGTTTTGTTTTCGCCACGCCGAACGATAAACTGCTGCATGGCGCGCTCCAGGATGTCCGGGAGCGGCCCATCCGGTGGCAGGCGGTCCCGATCCCGACTCTTCCCGACCTCCGAGAGTCGGGATCGGGATGCCGGCGCAATACGATTGTTTTCCGTCGGCGTTAAAATTTGTGCCAGCAATATCACCTCGACGCCGCCGTCCAAAGGACAGCGGAAGTACCCGGGACTGAACAAATCGGAATCGGCGTTCATTCCGCGTTCAGCCTCCACGGGATGATGAACCATATATTGCCATTCAGGCTCCGGCTGAAAGTCGCCGGTGGAAACAGCCACGCGTAACTGCCGGGCAGAGTCCGGCGCGAATGTGAACCCATCGGTTTCCGGATGCACGGCGGCGGGCCAATCCCGTTCCAGGCCTAAGAACGCCTTAGTGTCCTCGTGGAACGAACGGTCTTCGATATCCGGCCGGATGATCAATTGCACGGCCTTGTCGTCGGCCAGGCAGTTTCCGGCATGTGTGCAGGGCAACCGGCGAAACATCAGGCGCACGGCGTTCTGTCCGGGGATCATTTCGGCGTGAATATCGAGGAACACGGATTGTCCGAAACCGAATGGCACGCGGAAATGCCACAGCCCCGCGTTCTCGCCAAGGTGGAACACATGCAGGCGGTCGATCGTGATGTCCTGGGAATAGCCTTGAAACACCAGCCACGCGCGACAACGCGTCAACATGATACGCCGGTCCTCGGGATAATCCGGGTTCAGGTTGCCGGCCAGCAGGGCATCATACCGACTGCGCACTTCCGCCCACACCACAGGCGCGCGCAGCATGCCGCCGCGTCCGTTGGTGCTGAGGACCATGGGGTGTGTGCCGAGCAGATCCTTGTGGGTGAACGCCAATGGCGCGCGCGGCGCATCGCCCGGCGGCAGGAAGAGCAGGGGAGCGGTTGCGTGCCGGGTGCGTTCCGGTTCATAAACGGAAAGCTTTAACCTGCCCGCAATGCTATGCATAGCGTTGCAGGCGGGTTGACCAGCGTGCGTTTCCAGCCGCGCGGCACCGGGGCAGAACATGACAAAATGGTGACCATCCGTGGCGGGGAGAGAATTTTTCTGTTGGACAACCCGCTTGCCCTCTTCGATCCGTGCGCGGAACGGCGCTATCGCACGCAGATAAAGGAAATGATGGGGTGGAATCATGACCTCGCGTTTCAAATCGCGCGGCCATTCCCAGGTAATGACCCTCGGCGCTGTGCCCGGCGCATCCTGGCGACGGCAGAAGGCACTCGGATTTTCCGCCAGTTCCGTTGCCAGCCGGTCGGGATCCAGCGCGGAAAAATCACCCAGGCCACGGCAGGTCTTTACAATCTCCAGTGCCTTGGCGCGCAAACCCTGGCGCTGAACGACGGCCGGCGGCAAATCCCGACTCTTCCCGACATCTGGAAGTCGGGATCGGGACTCGGTAGCGAGGAGCAGATCGAAATCGCGGCGGTCCGGGGTAAGACACAGAACCTCGGCCGGCGCCAGATCCATGTGTGTCAGGCTGCCTGATGAGGAAATCCCGATACCCGCCGAATGCGGCGTGATCGGGACCGCGCGCCCAGTCAGCAAATCGGTTAACTCGCGGTTCGCCAGGCCCGCATCTTCGGGATTCCACGCGACCGGCTGGGTAGCGCTATCGTCCAGGTTGACCAGGACCAGGAGGCGCTGGTCGGCAGAGGGGGAATAGCGCAGGAGCGCGATACTATTGCCATTGCCCTGTTGGATCAGGCGCAGGCGCGTACCGGCGAAGAAGGTAGGATGGGTCTGCAGGATGCAGTTCAGCCGTGCAATCCGGTCTACCTGGTTTTCACTCGCATCCCAGGCGAGTGAGGCGCGGCCGTGCACGTCAATTTTTTCGGTAGCATGCCATTCCACGCCGTTGGCGAAAGCGAAGGCGCCGTTGCTGGAACAGAGCGCCGAGAGCGCCGTGCGCATGCGGGCGTAGGGAATCGAGCGTGATGCCAGGCGGTTGTTGTCGTGCGTTTCGGCGAAGTGCACCAGGAGTCCGTTGCCTTCGGAAGTGCGAATGGCGTTTGGCAGGTAGGCCTCGATCTGCCGGCGGTCATAGTTCTGAAAGAGTTCGGAGTAAGCCCAGTTCAGGTTGGCGATGTTAAGGAGCGTCGTGGTGGTTTCCACCTTGCCGCCCAGGCCCTCGAGCAGGAAGAGCGTGTCGGGAAATTCGCGGCGCACAGTGGCTACGATGAATTCCCAGGCGGACACGGGAATCATATAGCCGGCATCGCACCGGAACCCGTCCACGCCGCGCCGGCACCAGGTCAGGAACACCTCCGCTAAATAATGCCACAACTCCACGTGCTGATGGTTGATCTCGGTTAAATCGTTCCATACCACGCTCCATGCGCCGGGCGAGCGGATTGTGCCGTCGGGTTCGCGCAGGAGCCAATCGGGATGTTCGGTGTGAATTTTGGCGGCCCAGCCGGTATGGTTGATGGCAATATCCAGGAAGAGGCGCGCACCGCGCGCGTGAACGGCGTCCACCAGCTCGCCGAATTGCTCCAGCGGCGTGGCCTTTGGGTCGAACTCGGCCAAGGCCGGGTCCACGTCCATGAAATCGAGCGCCGCATAGGGACTGCCGAACGTGCCCATGCGCCCGTAGACGGTTGGGGTGGGGTGAATGGGCAGGAGCATGAGCGCCCGACAGTGCAGACGGCCGATAATGAAATCCAACTGGCGTATGACATCGCGGAACGTGCCCGAGGGCGGAATCACGGCGTAGTCATTGGCTTGCAGGGCCTGTATGCCTTTTGTTTGTCCCGGGGTGAAAGCCAGCGGTGTGTGCCGCTCTTGGCCGAACTGCCGGACAAACGCATTGTAAAGGCTGTTGGCACAGCAATATTCTGCCGGATGCACATTGATCACGGTGTTTGGCCCTTCCGGCCAGCGGGGCTGACTTGCACTCTCCGGCAGGAACAGCGCCTTGGCCTCGAAATGACCGGCTTCCAGCAATGGCAG
>JBDRSI010000245.1:0-6644 GCA_043825055.1 Verrucomicrobiota bacterium | reverse complement strand
CAAACCGACCTGGCGGCCTTATGGCAAGGACCCCAAGCCTGCGCGTATCGGACGCTCCATAAAACCGAAGGACGGTCGGCCTTTCCGCTTTGCGCGAACTGCACGCGCCTCGGTCTGTACTTCAAGTATTAAACCGTCCGCTCCGAACAAGGAGTTGTTTTTATTTGCTATGGACAATCTTTGATACTTCAAAACAAGGAATCTACGCTGGATAAATATTAGCGGCTTTCAGGGGGCGCACCCGGTCGAACGGTTGGCCGGGTCCTCCGCCGAATCGTTGCCGCCAATTTTGTCCGCAATAATGAAATGCGGGCGTTTCTTGACTTCCTTGTGAATCACTCCAATATAGATGCCCAGCACGCCCATCATGAATAGAATCGACCCCCCCATGAGCAGTTGAACGGCCAACAGCATCTCCCAGCGCGACATGGGGTGCCCCATCAGGAATAAAACGAACAACACTGCCAGATAGGATAGCGAAACGAGCGCAATCAGGAAGCCCATGATCAGCCCGCTATACAAGGGCAAATCCGAGAAGCGCGTCAACCCCCGGATAAACTCCTTGTAGGGGTTGATACTGCGAAAAAGAGGAAACTTCGCGGTTCCCGCATGCCGCGCATCGCGCTCGTAAAAAACCTGGACCTGCTTGAATCCCACCCATGCCACCAAGCCGCGCATGAACGGATCGTACTCGTCCAGTTTCAGAAGTTCGTTTAAAGCCCGGCGCGAAATCAATTTAAAATCCCCGGAATTCACGGGGATCTGGATATCGGCGATTCGATTGATAATCTCATACGCCAAGCGCGTCAACCACATCTTCATTAGATTTTCCCCCCGCCGTTTGGTCCGGGTGGTATGCACGATGTCGGCGCCCTCCTTCCAGCGGGCCAGCAGGGTCGGGATTAATTCGGGCGGATCCTGGAGGTCGCAATCCATATAAATGACTGCATCGCCACGGGCGTGACGCAGACCCGCCAATATACACGGCGCAATGCCAAATCGCCGCGAAGTCGTCAGGATTGTAATGCCGGGATCATGTTCCCGATGTTGCAGGAGCACGTCGCGCGAGTGGTCCGTCGAGCTATCGTTCACGAAAATATATTCGTGCCGGTAAGGCAGATTTCGAAAGACCCCCTCAAGTCGCCGGATCAACTCGGGAAGCACGGCCTCCTCGTTGCGAAACGAAAATACAATCGAAACCAACTCCATGTTGGGTATCCTCTCTTTGACGGACAACCGGCCTTGGCGACCAGCGCTGTGCCGAGGATGCCGTGGCCGCCCGGCGCCTATTCCACCCATTACATACGGTTACCATAAAGCCGATGGCGTCATTTGTCAATGCAGGATTATTCCCTTAAACCGTGACTTGACTTAAACCGCTTTTTGTATTAATTATCTGGATTACAACGGATGCGTTGTTTGTCAAAATGTCGGTACTGTGCCTCGTCACGGCGTTACGGAAATATATTTTTAGTTGTCTGTGCGTGGTTTGCTGACAATCGGTGCTGATTTGATTAATATGACGGTAACGCTTTATGCCTACAGCGAAAAAACTGGTCGTGGTTGTCCCGTTCCTGAACGAAGCCGAAAATCTGCCCGTCTTGTTCGACCGGGTGGTCAAGGCAATGGCTGGTCAGCCGGAGCAACTGCAAATTCTGTTTATCGATGACGGTAGCACCGACGGCTCCGTCCCGTGGGTTCAGAACCAGGCGGTGCTGGACAGTCGGGTGCGGTTGTTGCAACTATCCCGCAATTTCGGGCATCAGATTGCCATTACCGCCGGTATGGACCATGCCGATGGCGATGCCGTAGTGATCATGGATGCCGATTTGCAGGATCCCCCCGAGGTGATTCCCGACCTGCTGGCCAAGTGGCGCGAGGGGTACGAGGTAGTGTATGCCGTGCGGCGCAGTCGGGCGGGCGAGACCTGGCTGAAGAAGTTCCTGGCTGCTTCCTTCTACAAGGTTTTCCGGGCGCTGGCCAAGGTGAATGTGCCCATGAATGCCGGCGATTTCCGGCTGGTGGATCGCAAGGTTGTGGATGCTCTCAAGGAAGTCCGCGAACTGCACCGTTTCATGCGCGGGCTGACCTGCTGGGTGGGCTTTCGTCAAGGCGCGGTGCATTATGAGCGCGCGGCACGTCATTCCGGCTTGACCAAGTATCCGGTCTGGAAATCGTTCAGGCTGGCGGTGGATGCCATAACGTCATTCTCAGCTACGCCCCTGCGCTGGATTACCGGGGCCGGCGTGCTGATTTCCCTCTTCGGCCTTTTGTTTGCCCTGCGCATCGTATTGGATCATTTTATTCGTCCAACGGCCCTGGTACCCGGCTGGACCTCCATCATGGCTTTGGTTTTATTTTTAGGAGGCATTCAGTTGGTCTGTCTGGGTATGATCGGCCAATACATCAGCCGGGTCTTTGAGGAATCAAAAAAGCGCCCGCTGTATTTTCTCAAGTGAGTCAGCCATGAGTTTGCCGGTTTCTTCGGATACGGTCTCCATTATTGTTCCGGTTCACAATGGGGCCGCCACCATCAGCCGCTGTCTGGATTCTGTGTTTAATCAGGATTGCCCCGTGCTGGAAGTCATTGTTGTGGATGATGGTTCAACGGATGGCACTCCGGATTTGGTTAAATCGCCGGCGACGCTGGTCTGCGCCGAGGGACAAAAAGGAGCCGGCGCGGCGCGCAACGCGGGCGCCCGGGCAGCGCGCGGCGACGTGCTGATGTTCACGGACGCGGACGTGGCGGTTCCAAAAAACTGGGTGCGGCGGGTATTACAAACGATGCATACACACGGGGTGGATTGCGGGGGCGGCGGATACGCGGGACCGTTAAAGGAAACATTTATGCAGCAATTTGCCTTTGAGGAACTGGCGTTTCGGCGGCGCCATATTGGAGGCTATGTTAAAACCCTGGTCTCCAATAACCTTTTCTGCCGGGCCGCGCTGTTTAAAGAAGCGGGCGGATTTCCCGAAAATTACCGGACGGCCAGCAGCGAGGACATGGAGTTTTCATGGAAAATAAGCCAAACCCATAAATTGTGGTGGGATAAGGAGAACGGCGTCCATCATGATTTTGCCGGCACGCTTGCCCGGTATTTAAAACAACAATTGGGTTTTGCACGCGATGCCGTGCCGATGCTCCTCAAAACCTCCGGCCTTCTGAAGGGCAAAACTCACCATGGCCGGCTTATCTACGCGGAAACATTTTTGACGCTGGCGGCGGTTGTTTTGGGATTGCTTGGGCGGGCAGGAGCAATGGGATTGATGTTCGGCGGCGTTCTGCTTGTCAACTTTCCTTTTCTTGCTTTTATCGCCAATAAGCGCGGGGCGGTTTTCGTTTTGAAAAGCGTGCCGACGATAGTTGCGCGTAATCTGGCCATAGTGGCGGGATGTGGATGGGGCTTTTTCCGGATGTTTACGGGGAAGAGGAGGAACGAACCGTGAAAGCGGCGCTGATCAGTCCGCCCTTCCTTAAGTATTTTTGCCGTTCCCAGCGTTGGCCGGTGGTGAATAGAACCCGGGCTATGCGCTATCCGGACTGGCTGGCCTATTGCGCCGGAGTTCTGGAAAAGGACGGGGTTGAAATTGTTTTCAGGGATTTTATCGCCGAGGACGGTTCCATCAGGGATGTTGTTAATTTTACGGCGGAATGGGAACCTGATCTGGTAGTGCTGGATGCAACCACGCCCTCCATTTATAGCGATATAAATTGCGCCAGGGAATGTAAAGCGGCCTGCCCCCGCGCGCATATTGTTTTTGTGGGACCGCATGTGACCGTTTTTGATGAAGCGACGCTTGAAGAAGCCGAAGGCGCCGTTGACTCGGTGGCAAGGGGCGAATATGACTATACTGTGCGCGATCTGGCCCGTGCCCTGGACGGCGGAATTGACTTGGCCGGTGTCCTGGGACTGACCTGGCGGAAGCAGAAGGAGATCGTTAAAAATCCGCCCCGCGCCCTTATTGAAAATCTTGACGAAATCCCTTTCCCGGCCTGGAAATACCTTGATGTGCGGAAGTATCGGAACAACACCTATCTGTATCCTTTTCTGGATCAAATCAGCGGCCGGGGATGTCCCAACCGGTGCGTGTTTTGTCAATGGCCCCAGGTGATGCATGGCCGCCGTTATCGTTATTGTTCGCCCGGCAGGGTGGTGGCGGAGCTGTTGGAAAATTTTGACCGGTTTAAGGTCAAGGAAGTTTTTTTTGAGGATGATACTCTGACTGCGGACCGGGAACGTCTGCGCGAAATTTGCCGGCTGATCATTGCCGGCGGACGGCGGATTGTCTGGTCGTGCAACTCGCGGGTGGACTGGGCGGATGAGGGCCTTTTGCGGATGATGAAGGCGGCAGGATGCCGGATGCTGTTGATCGGCGCCGAAAGCGGCAACCAGCGGATTCTTGACCAGGTGCACAAAGGCATCCGCCTTGAACAGACGCGGGATTTTGTCGCTCTGGCCCGCAAAGCCGGCCTGAACACCCATGCCTGCTGGGTGATCGGTCTGCCGGGCGAGGATCGGGAAACAATTGAGGCAACCATCGCTTTTGCCAGGGAACTTGATACGGACACCATTCAGGCGGCGAGCGTCATGCCGCAGGTGGGCACGGAACTGTTTACCTGGGCCAAGGCAAAAGGATTTCTGAAAATAAAATCGTGGCGGGATTATTCCATGCAGGGCGAGCAGACCGCGGTGATGGAGTATCCCCATTTAAGCCAGGGCGAGATAAACGCCGCCGTGAACCGGTTGCTGAAGGAATTTTATTTCCAGCCGCGCGTCATTCTGCGACTCTTGCGGCAATCAATTGCCCGTCCCTCGTTGTTGCTGTCATATTTGAACGGATTTGTTATGCTGTTGCGGTATCTTTTTACCCGCGCCGGCTTGGTGGAGAAATAATGATAACGATTCTTTAAAATTCAGGGGACACTACACTAACCTGATATCGACATTAAGCTTAACCTATCATGCATCCGATTGACGAAGAATATATCTTATGAAAGTGTTATTAGCATGGCCTGCCGTGACCCAAAAAGAGGCGGGTTTTGACGGAAATATTTTGCCGCTGGGGTTGGGATATTTAGCGGCCAATATTCCCGGAAAACATGAAGTGGGCTTGTGGGATGGGGTGTTAACTCACAGTTCGGACAACCGGCCGCTTTTGGAAGAAATCAAACGGTTCCAGCCAGAGATAATCGGGATCTCTGTATGGATATTCAACCTGAGTTCAGCCAGGGAGATGGTTGGTTTAATCCGTGAGCGATTTCCCAAGATGTTGATCGTGGCTGGCGGTCCCTGTGTCTCTTCTTTTGGAACGGCAATTCTATCGTGGTTCGATGTTAATTATGCCGTCGCCGGCGATGGCGAACGGTCATTTCCCCTGCTACTGGATTTATGTGAGCAGGCTCAGGCCACAGAGTCGAACCTCAGCAAAATCGCGGGGCTGATCTACCGGAATGCCGGCGGTCAGGCGATACTTAATCCGCCTCAATGGCAATCCTTGGATGAGGTGCGATATCCCGATTATGATTTTATTCGCTTAAATGAGTATCTTGCCGCCGGCTTCAGCAACGGCCCCCATCAGGTGTCGCGAAAAGCGCCAGTCATGTCCACGCGAGGTTGTCCCTTCGACTGTGCGTTCTGTTCAGCGGGGCTAGTCAGCGGCCGCAAGGTTCGGCTTCGGCGGGTGGAATCGGTCTTGACCGAAATCCGGGAGCTGTACGACAAATATGGCATTCGTGGTTTTAACATCATTGATGACAATTTCACGATGAACATCGCCTTTGCCAAAACCGTGTGCCGGGGCCTCCTGAATATGGGACTGAAGGGGGTATCCTTTGCCTGTTCCAACGGCATTCGAATGGAGTTTTTAGACGAAGAATTGTTGTGTTTGATGAAGCAAGCGGGCTGGGTGTTTGTCACTATTGCTCCTGAAAGCGGTAGCGAACGTACCCTCCAGAACATGGGAAAGAACCTCAACCTGGAGGTGGTCAAAGCAAAGGTCAAGTTGATCCGGCAAGCCGGTCTGAAGGCCTGGGGATTCTTCATCATCGGATTTCCAGGCGAGACGTTGGAAGACATCCGAAAGACAGTCCGTTTTATGTGTCGCACGGGCTTCGACATCGTTTCGATCTTGTGTTTCCAGCCGTTGCCGGGCACCCGGTCCTACGAGAAGCTGGTGATGACGGGCGAGATCGGGGAATTGCAGGGAAGTTCTAACGTTCTGGACCTTTCTTACGCCCCGGTCGGCATGAGCACACGACAATTGCGGCGATACTATCTATGGGCCTACTTCCGTTTCTATACCAGTTCGCTGCAGCGAATCAGGAACCTTATAAGCCTATACCCGTTCAGCCGGTTGTTGCGGTACATCATGCACCTTGTCGTTCCAGGAACCTGATCGATTAGCGTGGGTGTTAGTAGTCCATCATGGATAGATGTATGCGCCCATCCCGCGCGTTCGCCACCGATCCGAAAACACGGGCCCTCAGGGTCCTCGAAAGAATAGGTAATAGTTTAGCGGCTTGAAGCGGGAGCGGGCAGGAGGACGGCGGCTGCGGCAGCGGGCTTGGTAAGGAGCAGATGCAGGAAGGTTAAGGGATTGAGGTTCAGCTGGCGTGCGGTTTGAATAAGGCTCATCAACACTTC
>JBDRSI010000244.1:0-2021 GCA_043825055.1 Verrucomicrobiota bacterium | reverse complement strand
AAATCAAGAGCCGGAGAGAGAATATTCAGAAGGTAAGAAAAGAGAATAAAATAAGAATTTCCCGGAACCGTGTGGCTATAAATTATTAAAGAAGTGGACGAGTAGATGGGTGGATGAGTAAATGTGTCCCATCAACCCATTGCCTAATTCACTCATAAACCCATTTACCCATTACCTCATTAACCCATAATGAGCATAACCGCTACAGAGCTGGAGGTACTGAAGATTATCAAAGAAAAGAATGGTCTGATATCCATGACGGAACTTAGCGCTAAAGCCGGCTTTGAAATCGGCTATACTTATATGCTGTGCCGGTCCCTGGAAAAGCAGGATTGTATTGGTTTCTTTACACGTTCGTCTTGCAGGATAACCGCCAGGGGCAAGAGTCTGGTAAGATAAGGAGATAGAAGAATGAAAGGCGTATCGGAAATCAGCGGTTTGCAGAGTATAAAAAGCATGCATTCCGGCGGCAAAAGGTCCATCCCCCGAGCGCAGAGTTCGGCTTAGGCGGCGCTCATAAATAAACTTTACATCTACATGGCATAATCCTATTCTCTTGTCATGCAAAGACAAGATCGGGATCTTCGCCGGAAGCTGCGCCGCATCTGGGGATTGCTGGATGAAAGAGCGCGGCGGCTTGTTGCGGCCAACGAGGCGCAGTCGTTGGGGTATGGCGGGGTATGCAGAGTTCAACGGGCATGTGGCCTGTCGCGTGTAACCATCGCGAAAGGACTTCGCGAGATGGCTGAAAAGATTCCGCTGCCGGAGGGACACATTCGAAAAGCGGGGGCCGGACGCAAGCGAATTACAGAGCGCGATCCGGGATTGTTGCCGGCCTTGGATCGGCTGATCGGACCGGGAACGCGAGGTGATCCTGATTCGCCCCTGCGATGGATATGCAAGAGCACGCGAACGCTGGCGAAAGAATTGGCGCGGGAACGCCATCGGGTCTGTGCGGTCAAAGTGGGGCAATTGCTGCATGATCAACACTACAGTTTGCAGAGCAACCGGAAAACGGAAGAAGGCGCCAACCATCCGGATCGAGACGCACAATTCCACTACATCAACGAACAAGTGAAAATCGCGTTGCGGGAGGGGATTCCGGTGGTTTCCGTGGATACCAAGAAGAAAGAGTTGATCGGCAATTACGTCAACGGGGGGCGACAATGGCGCGTTACGCAGGAACCGCTCAAGGTTAACGGCCACGATTTTCCCAGCCCCGAGGTCCCGCGCGCCTACCCCTATGGCATCTATGACATCGGACGCAACACCGGATTTGTGAACGTGGGAACCGACCATGACACCGGGGCGTTTGCCGTCGCTTCGATTCGTGGCTGGTGGCGTGCGGAAGGTCGCGTGTTGTATCCTCGGGCCGCCCGGCTCGTGGTCACCGCCGACGGAGGTGGAAGCAACGGCTATCGGCTGCGCCTGTGGAAGATCGCTCTGCAAAAGCTGGCGAACGACACCGGACTGTCGGTGTCCGTGTGTCATTTTCCGCCTGGCACGAGCAAATGGAACAAAGTGGAGCACCGCCTTTTCTCCTTCATTTCCTCGAACTGGCGTGGCGAACCCCTGCGCGACTATGAGACAATTGTGAACCTGATTTCCCGCACGACCACCGACGCCGGTCTGAAAGTCACCTGTCGATTGGATCGGCGCAAGTATGCGACCGGCCGCAAAGTCACCAACAAAGAAATGATGCGTGTGAATCTTGTCCCCTCCACATTTCACGGAGAATGGAACTACACCATTCATCCAACCAATACATCCAAGTTGTAAATGTTATTTATGAGCGCCGCCTTACGGGGGAGAAGCCTATTACAATCCGGTCGGGAGCGGCGACGAAGCCGGAACTGTTTTTGAATCCGCCGTTTATTTCAGTCTGTTCGGCTTTCTGCATTCCGGCGATATTGACGGCCCGTCTCTCAGGGATGATGCCAGTTTCACATCAGCCGATTCAAGCACGGCCGTATCAACATTTACGGTGGCCGACTTCAGCGTGCAGTTGACCCAGACGGCGA
>JBDRSI010000243.1:0-7724 GCA_043825055.1 Verrucomicrobiota bacterium | reverse complement strand
CTCTACTCTATTGGTTAAAAAAATCTTTGCTGATGTTTTCTTGTTTTTTATAGCGGTTTCTGATGGATAAGGTACTAACGCCAGTTTCCGAGCCAACCGTGTATTAAATGATGACTGGGTTACAAACAAACTCCGGCTTCTGATTGCCAACTGCCGGTTAAATCTACCGGAATGGCAATCGGTCGTCCAGCGCGAATGCGCCGGCCAATAGGATGGCCAGTCGCCCGGCCCCTTGTAATTAACCTTTGTATATATAGTAAATATAGTTGACTTCTATGAAACTTATGTTAGCGTGTTTGCTTCAGTTAATCAATCAGGGAGCCGACGGATTATATGCAGGTGCTTCTTTTAGCATTGGTCAGCATGGTTTGCGCGGCGGCGAATGATTTTATTTTCAAGCTTTACGCCCGCCAGCACGACTCGACGGGATCCTATTTAGCCATCATCGGCATTGTTTGGGCCGGTGTTTTCATGGGTCCCCTGCCGTCGTTTGCGTGCTTGCTGGAATATAAGACGGCTGCCTGGGGGATCATATCCGGCGTTTTTTCGATTTGTGCCAATATTTTGTTGGTGAAATCGTTAGCCAAAGAAGATGTGGGCATTTGCGCCACAATTTACCGCTTGAATCTCGTGCCGGCGGCACTTTTAGCATTCATCCTCTTCAAAGAACCGGTAACGGCGCCGCGCCTGATGGCCATTGCCACCGGCGTTGCGGCTATCTGGCTTTTCTCATGGCCATCCCGAAAATCCGCATCAACATTCGTATTTTCACCCTTCTTCGCCAGTAAGCCCTGTGGCTTGCCACAGGGAGGAATGGCGTTTCTGGCTTCGCAGAGTTCCGCAAAGATGCCCCGCGGATTGCCGCGGGGTGCTTCACTTGTAATTTGGCTGACGGTGATGGCCAGTTTGTTGCGCGCCGGCATGGGACTCAGTTATAAAGCCGGACTATTAAACGGGGCAAATGAATATGGGCTGTTGGTAATCAACGGCTTAGTTTGGATTATTGGGGGAATAATCTGCCATTTTGTGGTGGATCAGAAGAAATGGCGCATTTCTCCAGCCACGGTGGCCTATGGCGCGCTTTCGGGGGTGCTGGTTTGCGGCATTGTCTTGTTTATGATGCTGGCTTTAAAATACGGCGATGCGAGCCTCGTTTTACCGGTCACGCAAATGAGTTTTGCGTTGACCGCCCTGGCTGGCATTGTAATCATTAAAGAGCCGTTGACTTCCCGAAAATGTCTGGGAATAGCGCTTGCTATGGTTTGTATATTACTTATGGGAGTAAATCGCTAATGCGTAAAAATCTGTCTGCCGATAATTCGCTCTTTAACATCGGCCTGAACATCCGCCAAGCCAGGAGGAAACGGGAATTAACCCTGTCCGATATTGCGCGGCACACGGGCATTTCCAAAGGACTGCTGTCAAAAATCGAAAACTTCCGGACCTTGCCCTCCCTGCCGGTGCTGGCCGCTATCGCGCGGAGCCTGAACCTGAAGTTAGAGAATCTTGTGAAAGGCATCGGTGTTGAAGCAAAAACGGCCGGCCAATTTGTGGGCGTTGCGGGCCGGTTACCGTTTAAAAGGGAAAAATCGCGCGGCTTCCATTACGCAGCGCTGATTGCCTGTGCGCTTGGCAATATCGGATTCGAATCCGTTGTATTAACTCTTGAGCCCGGCGCAAAGCGCAAACCGGTTTCGACGGATGGCCACGAATTTATTTTCATGCTGAAAGGCGAAATCATGTTCTGGGTCGGAAGCGAAGCGATCAAACTTTGCGCGGGCGATGCATTTTACTTCGACGGGCACTTGCCGCATACACCCCTGAATCCGACCACTTCAACCGCCGAACTCCTGGTAATTTATTTGTTAAAAACAACATAATACGAAAGGAAATCATGAAAACTAACGGCAATATGTGGAACAATAAGGGGATCTGGCTTAAAGGCAACACCCACACCCATACCACCAATTCCGATGGCCTTTGCAGGACCGAGGAAATTGCTTCGGAATACAAACGTCATGGTTACGATTTTGTGTTTCTTACCGACCACGACAAACGAACCGTGCCCGATCAAACAATCAGAAAACCGCTTTTGATTCCGGCCGAGGAAATTGCCTTCAATTTTAAAGGCCATTGTTATCATTTTGTCTGCCTGGGACTTAAAAAGGAATGGGCTGCGGGGTCATGTCGTTCTCCTGTGCAGGTGCTTGCGCGGGCCCGGCGGGAAGGCGTATTTATAGTTCAGGCGCATCCTTACTGGTGCGGCACGCCCAGTCATAAGTGCGTTTATCAGGGAGGTTTAACTTGTCCGGGAGTGGAGGTCTATAACACCGTCTGTGATCGGATGATCGCCAAAGGGTATTCTAACGTTCATTGGGACGACTTACTGGACGCCGGCCACCATATTCTTGGTTTCGCCGCTGACGACACGCATAATACCACGCATATCGCCGGCGGCTGGATCATGGTCAAGGCCAGGAACCGCACCCCTGAGACAATCCTGTCGGCTATCCGCAACGGAAGTTTTTATTCCTCGCAGGGGCCGGAAATCAAATCCATAGTCGTTCGCGGCCGGGAAATTAAAGTCGCCTGTTCGCCGGTTATGCGCATTAACTTTATCACCAACCGTTACGAAGGATGCAGTGTTTCGACTGCTATGGAAAGTCTGAGCAACGCCGTCTGGACCGCTCCAAAGGGTAAAAGATACGTCCGGATCGAATTAGTCAGTGCCTCGGGAAAAATGGCGTGGAGCAATCCGATTTTCTTTTAGCCCGTATATTTCATGAGCGGATTGCCTCAAGGTTCCCGGAATGGTAACACGTCGTCCAGCGAGAATGCACCGGCCAACAACATGACCAGCCGGTCCACGCCGAGCGCAATGCCAGCCGCGGGTGGCAGACCGGATTCCAGGGCCGCCAAAAAATCTTCGTCCAGCGGGTACACGGGTTTGCCCAGTGCGCGGCGCTCCGCGGCGCAGGCCTCGAATCGCTCGCGTTGTTCCGCCGGGTCGGTGAGCTCGCTGAACGCGTTGGCGATCTCGATCCCGCCGATATACAGTTCCCAGCGTTCGGCCACGCGTGGGTCTTCCGGCTTGCGGCGCGCCAACGCTGCCACGGCCGCGGGATAATCCATCAGCACCACGGGGCAGGCGGTCGGCAGATTTGGCTCCACCTTGTTGACCATATCCAGATCAAAACGGTCGGCGTCAAAATGCTCAACCGGATTCCAGCCGGCAAATGTCCTGAATGCCTCGGCCACGGTCAATACTTCCCAGACCGGCATCAACTCGATGTGGGTGCGGCGATAGTCTATCCAGGTGCGGCCCAGCGCCGCTTCGGCCACGGCCGCGATGAGCGCCTTGGTCTCCGCCAGGATATCCCGGTAATCGGCGCTCGTGCGATACCACTCCAGCAGGGTGAATTCGGGGTGATGCTTCTGGCCGCGCTCGTCCTGCCGGAAGCAGGGGCCGAGCTGATACACGCGCTCACAGCCGGCGGCCAGCAGACGCTTCATGTGCAATTCCGGTGAGGTGCGTAACCAGGCGTCGCCGGAGGGCATGGCGTCAATATGCAGTTCCAGGGCAGGCGCGGCAATCCGGACGGGGGTTTCCACCTCCAGAAAGTCGCGCGCATCAAAAAAATGACGAATGGCCCGCAGAATGCGGGAGCGCAGGGCCAGCACCGGTTGAAACCGGGATAATGGAGAATGGGGCGCCATAATAATAAAATGAAATTCCAAAATCCAAATTCCAAGGAATATTCAAATTTCAATCACGGCAATTGAAATCAAAGGGTTTTATATCCAACTTGTTCTCTATTTGTCTTCATTGATCGTGTTTCCTTGGAATTTGGAGCTTGGAATTTGGAATTTTATGGGGGGGACAATGATAGTCAGATGGCAAAAAAACGACTGGTTTACCGCTCAGGCCGTGCGAACGCGGTCGCTATAGCCTCCGGTGCGCGTATCAATGCGAATTACATTGCCCTGATTGATGAAGAGCGGCACTTGGATTTCGTAGCCGCCCTCGATCTTGGCCGGCTTAAGGACGTTGGTGGCGGTATTGCCGCGTGCGCCGGGTTCCGTCTCGACGATGGTTTTTTCAACGAACGTCGGCAATTCCACGCCGATGGGCGCATCGTTATGAATCAGGATATCAACCTCGATATCTTCCACGAGGAAGAAGCGATTATCGCCCAGCACCTCCGCCCGGACAGTCAACTGCTCGAAATTCTTGTCAAGGAACACGTACTCGTCACCATCCTTGTAGGAATAGCGCATGGTGCGCTCTTCCAGTTTCGGCTCATTCAGCGTGTCGTTGGATCGGTAACTGCGCGTCAGCGTGGCGCCCGTGATCATGTTTTTCAGACGGCAGTTGTAAATGGAGGCGCCCTTGCCTGGTTTCACAAAATTAAAGTCGGTAATGACGAACGGTACGCCGTCAATCTCAACACGTAAACCCTTGCGTAAATCCGATGCAGAATACATACTACCACCCTTGGTTTGGTTGTCGGTTTATTACCTGGAGGATGCCTTTAATAATACGAATGCTTCCGCTTGGCAAGTGTTTTTCAACGAAATGTCGTTTTCAAAGAAACCCGGTATTGACAGTTGCGGAAAAATAGGGCGGAATGGCCGACATCCGGGGTGATATCCGGTCGCCGTGCGGCAACCGGATATATTTTTGTTCGGCAACACGAGGGAGTGAACTTATGCCCAATCTATGGCTGATCTTGGTGCCTGTGATCCTGATCGTCGCGCTGATCCTGTTCTTCCGCCTGACGAGAAAATCGTAGCGGCCGCCGGAAAGGTTTATTTCCATATGTCATCGGGAAGCCAGCGCTGGCGGATGCGGTCCAGCGTGCCATCCTGTTTCCACTGTGCCAGGACTTTATTCAAGGTGGCCTGCAGGTCCGTATCGGTCTTCTTGATGCCCCAGGCAATGGATTGCGTGGGGGACTGGATGGGCACCGTGGTCAGATCGGCTTCATTCTCGGATGCCATCCATACGATGATGGGCGCGTCGTGGATGTAAATGTCAATCATCTTGCAGCAGATTGCCTGGGCGGCGTCGGACGGATCCAAGTTGCCCACGCTGGACGCGTTACGGCAGACCTGCTGGACAAAAATATCCCCGGTGGTCTTTCTCTGGACGGCAAAATTGGCGTTGGCCCTGCAAACCTGTAGCGAGGTGCCGAACCGGTCCAGGTCCGTGCGCCGTATCAGGGCCATTTGACCTTGTTGAAGGTACGGTTCGCTGAAGGCGATACGGACCTGGCGTTCACGCGTGATGGTCATGCCCGACATGATAACGTCAAACTTGTCGGCCAGGAGTGAATTGATCTGTTGTCCCCAGGGAACTTCCACAAACTGGAGCGGGCAGTCCATGGTTTTGGCCAGTTCGCGCGCCAGGTCCGCTTCCAGGCCGAGGATCTGATTGCCCTTCTTGAAGATGATCGGGGGACAGTCCGGCGTTATACCGACATACAGTGTCGGATTCTTACTGCCGCCGGAGAGCGGCATGGTCTTGCACCCGGGAAAAAAGATGCCTATGCCCAGCGCCAATATCGCCATGAAGCCCGTTATGACCTTGTGCATAATGACTGCCTTTCGTTGAAAACGTTAAATTCCAAATTATACCTGTAAATTCTTATCTTATTGCCCTGTCGAAATGAATCAAGGTAAAAATGAGATCCCTAAAATGAGATCGCACAACCAAGGAGAAATTAATTGTCCTTTTTCGCGCTAAGGTGTATTCTATATCCACGTGACGGTGAATCAGTTGAAACCCCGATGAATAAGGAGGCGGTATGGACACAAGAAACGTGTGCGGACAGGCGGGAATAGCCGGTATGTTGCTCGTGGGGTGCTGGCTGGCCGGCGCGGCGACGGTTGTCGGCTCGGTGCTGGAAGAAAACGAATTCACTTGGGGCGGGGCGGGCGCCGTTTGCGTTTCGGCGGATTATGATGGGGATGGGCTGTCCGATCCGGCGCTGTACCAGTCTGACTCCGGGGAATGGCGCGTGCTCCTCTCCAGCCAAGACTATGCCGATAACAGCGCGTTCCTGGGCGGATCGGGATTCGAGCCGCTCCTGGGCGATTTTGATGGCGATGGCAAAAACGATCCGGCCGTTTATTACGAAACCACTGGGGAATGGTTCGCGCTCCTCTCCGCCGACGGCTATCGGCCTGGTGCGACCGCCTCCCTGGGTGGGCCGGGTTATTATCCCGTGCCGGCGGATTATGACGGCGACGACATAACCGACATGGCCGTGTATCAACCGGCCAACGGCCATTGGGTCGTCTGGACCCGCGTGGATCCCGAAATCACGGATATGGACATTCTGGCCACCATGTATTCCAACGCCATGGTGAACGCCTACGATGTGGTGGCCAGCAAAATCAAAAGGGATTTAACGCCCATCACAGCGGACAATATCAATCTAATCTGGCGGACCAACCCTGATACCGGCATCCGCGAGGTGCTGGTGGCGTCATATATGAAGGCGGCAGATGCCACCAATTATTATCATGTCGGCCAAACTTCGTCGTTGCGGTATGCGGAGTCCTGGGTGACCCTCGTGCCGGAACTGAAAAATATCTGCCGGAATTTTGCCGGCACAAATATTTATTTGCGGCTGAAACAGGTGTTAGGCATGCCCGCCACCAGCCTCAACGATACTATTGTGGAGTTTTATGTGGATCCGCAATACTTGCTGCGACCCTCGCGTGACCCGGAAATCACCGATCAGGAAGCCGAGGTTTCGTTCCGTACCAATACGCCCTATGCCGCCATGGTCAGCACCAATTACACCGCCTGGTTCCAAAGCACAATAGTAAGCCGTAATTACGGCATGACCAACGGCGTTTGGAACGCGTATCCCTGGACCCAGCTGGGGTATACCTATGACTGGCTCAAGACCGGTAACAACATTGCAGGCCTCAGCGAATTTGTCGTTCCGGGCAGGATGTTGTATAACCAATACGATATCACCCTGTTGGTTTATGTCGTTAGCATCACGGATGCCGCGAATTACGCAGTGGTTCCGAATAATCTCGTCATCCAACCCCAGGGTGCCACCATCAATATCGTTCCGCGGGAAGACCGTTGATAATGCGGGGCAAGCAAGGGCGGCGGTTTTTAGCTTGCGCCTTGGGGCTCCTCACTGCCGTGCTGTTGTGGTGTCCGGTTGCCGGAGACGCTCTGGCGGTAACGAACTTGGGGATTGTTGTGCGGAAGACAGCGCCGGACCGGCAATCGCCGGACCGGCCGCGGAACACCGCGCCGCAGGCGAAATTATATTTCGGGTCCCGGTTTGAGCCCGTAACAACCACCGTGGTGCCACAGAATCCCTACGCGTCGAATTACACGAACGTTCTGCACCCGTATCACAAAGCCATTATTGGTTTTCGCTTTGCCTTGACATCGCGCACCTATTTGTTTGTCGGGGTGGGTATGGCCGTCCCCGCCGATCTCCTGGAACAAGGGTTGGGCCAGAATGGCAGTATTGCCGCCGTTCAAATTCAGAATGCCCTCAGCATGCAGACCGAATACGGGCTGGGCTGGGATTTTTAAAGGCGCACCAGGGACAGCCCTTATCGCGCCGTGGAAAGTCCGTAGTCAAAGGAGGTGTCAAAAGACAACGAAATTGACTGTATGAACCCAGTCATCTGAAAGGGTGAACCGGCCAAGGGTAGCCGCCAGCCGGAAGCGAGTGTTGCGTAGT
>JBDRSI010000242.1:0-4439 GCA_043825055.1 Verrucomicrobiota bacterium | reverse complement strand
TATAATTGTTTCTAAACTGGTGTCATTGTTCAAAAAACGCGGCGATTGTCAATCAGTTCCCCCAAAAAAATCCGTCTTTTCGACGTTTTTGGGCGACGTTTTCCCTTGACAACCGGACACAAAACAGGCTATTTTTAATAGCCTTTTTGAAAGGATTTTGTTAATAAAAAGCTGTCTTCCTCCTTCGTCACCCAGGCTCCGTCGGAGGCTTTGCCGACTCGCCGTCGCGAAGCGCTATGGCGGAGCGCGGGGCGAGAGACTATGGCGGACAGGTCGGATGGCTTAACAAATACAAGGCGATTTACCACGGAACTATCTACAGGGCATGGCAAATTTTCGGAATGGCGGAAATGTTCAGAAATATTGTAAATATTGTTTTTATATTAGCGTGTCTGGCGGTAATTATAATTATTGCCTGCTCCTTAATGGATTGCTCTATCCCTTATCCGGGATCGAAGTTGGTGCGTTTTGATATCGCCACGGAAAAGCCGTTCGCTCTGGGCACGATCAACGTTGCTCCAAGCCTCGTTGTCTACACACCCGTGGACTCGCCCGTTCGCGCGCGAGTTATTGTGCATCCTCCCAAGGGGCAAGACGCTCACCGCGAACGAGCCATAGTGCGCGTGTTCGATCCGGACGAAAAACTGACCCATTGGCAGTATCAGGAGCCGGCACTGGAGGGACCTCTCTATAACCCCCGGGACACTCGTGTGCTGAGGTTGCCGGAGATACCCGTTGAAGGAAAAGCGGACGTGACAACCGACGCGACCTTCGGCATCGCGGGCAAGGGCATCCACCAGATAAGGATCGGAGCCCCAGCCGGCGGATCGAGCGCCACGATCGTCTTTTCACGCCCGGTGGAATATGGCGTGATGTTCCAGAACAGCAGTCATACCGCCTGGCCCGGGCACCCCGCTAAGATGTATGTCTACGTGCCGCCGAAGGCGGAGGGCTTGTCGGTCCAGGGGGGGCCGCTCCGGATTCTCGACGAGAACGGGCGCGAGATATTCGTTGAAACCGAGACGTACCAAAAAGCCGGCATGCGGCGAGTCGAGGTGCGAAAGACCGAGGTCGTATGGACGTTCGAGCTGGGAAGCAACTTCGATTTCAGGGCGACAGGGTTTCCGCTGATCCTGTGTTCGACCAAGGATGCGGCGAAGACCATCCGCGCGTCCGTCGAGGTTCTCCCCGATGGGACGGTTGTCGCGCACAAATTCCAGCGCAGGATTCTCGATTTAATGCCGGGGATTCTCGCAAAAACCGGCGACGCCAATGGTCTCTTCGAGGATCTTTCAAAACGCAAGGCGGAATGGCTTGAAAATCCCGTACGAAACAGCAGTTTGCTGGGCAAGTATGGTGGGTTCTCTTCGATGAAGTTCATCCTCAACGCCCAGAACGTCAATCCGAAGAGCCGGTGGGGCGGCTGCATGCACGGATGGGAGGCGCTGGAAAACGCTCCCGCCCCAAAGAACCATTGGGACGGTTATGAGCAAATACCGGAATGGGGAGGCACGGCGAACAACCTGGCCTTTGCGGCCAGTTTCAGGGATCCTATTAACCCATACTACGGCAAGAAAGAGCTCTTTTACCGGGCGGCCGCGGCCTGCCTTTTCGACCTGCTGACGCTTTCGGAGAGCGAGGTGTGGAGAGCGCAGTTGGACAACACGTATCCATCCGGAATGAATTTTCCGATGGCCCAGAAGGACCTTCCGCCCTATTACTACACAGCCGGGCACATGCCGAAAGACGTGCGGGATGTCTGGACCGAGGGTGTCCGCAGGATGGTGGATCGGACGATCGTGGACTACTTGGTGAGTTCGATGAATCAGTCTGCGCATTACCTGGTGGCCTACGAGTGCTACGCACAAGGCTCCAAAGACCCCCTCTACGAGAAGCTGTCCCGCCTGTTCGCGCGGAGGTTCATAGCCGCGGCGCGCGCTCCGGGATACTTCGAGGAAGGCAACGGAATCTGTTCGAGCTACATCGGAATGACGCATTGGCATATGGCGCGCTACTGGGTCATGAGCAGGGATCCCCTGATGCTGGAGGCCGTCCGCAGGTCGTACGAGTTCTTCAACCACACGGTCGCGCCGGAACCTGACGGCAAGGTGATCGGCGGGTTCAATTTCAACCATCGCGTGTCAATGGGGTTTTTCTACGAGCAGTACTCAGGGGCAAAGACGCAGATGCATACGGTACTTCCGGAAGTGGCCGTATGGACGCGCGCCGACGAACACAGCGAACGGTATCAGCGCGAACAAGCCGTAAGGAGGATCAACCAGGATCTGGGCAAGGAAATGGACGAGTTCACATCTACGTTCGGCTGCGCTGCGGTGGAGGCGTGGGGCCAACCCGCCAAGGGCGGAAAATTCCCGGCGGAGCGGTCGGGCTCATGGATACGCGACTTTTCGGGCGAGTTGATCGCGATCAGACGTCCGGCCTACTATACGGCCATATACGTCGGACGTCCGACCGGCGGCTGGTACATTCGCGGGAGGGAGGCTTTTCGCGCCCCAATCAAGGATGAGGACGCAGGCGCAACCGTCGTCTCCAGTCCGGTGACACCTTTTCTTGGCGGAGGCATGTCACTTCTGTGGACTCCCGAGTTCGGAAATTCTATCGTGGCGGCGAACTGGAGCCCGCTCACGCACCACGGCATCGTCGCCGTGGACCTCGCCCAAAAACGCTGGTGGGAAGATTACGAAGCCATGCGGCATCAGCTTGACCAGGACAAGGGGACGCTCGTTGTCACCGGTAATATCGAACAGCAGGGTGTTGATTATGTTCGGACATACGATTTTCTCGACGATCGCGTCAAGATCAGGCTTGATTTGACCCCCTTGAAAGACGTCGAGTTCCTCAAGCTTTGCGAGGTCGTGCCCATAGCCGCTGGAAACAGGAAGAACCCGGCCGCAAGGATCGTCGTCGAAGGGTATAAGGGCGGCGACAAGGAGGTCGTTTCCGCCGATCTGTTCCGTCACATTGACTTGCAGGGCAAGGGCGTGGAATACCGTCTGGCCGGGAAGAGCGAACTGACTATATGCCAAAACGGGATGAAGGGCGCATACGGGTTGGTGCAGGTGAACCGTGTCGAAATTGCCTTGCCAAAGTCGCTCAAGGCGGGACGGACAGTAACACTCGAGTATGAGATCGTGCCACTGCGGTGAGGGTAAAAAACGCGAGGAGAAAAAATGATGAGATTTTACATGCGCTCTTTTTTATCGGCGTCATTGCTCGGGGTGTTGTGTTGCGGCATCTTGCCGGGCATGGTGTTCGCTCAGGAACAGACAAACGCTGTTCCGGAGTGGCGGGGGAAATCGCCCGGCACGGCCTGGCTGGGACCGGACGTGCTCTGGCGTCCGCGGGAATGGCTTGTCTTTCACATGTTGGACGAGACCGGGGAAGGCTTCAATCTGGAAGTTACCGTGCGGGATATGAACGTCTATATGCAGGGGCCGCGGCCGCTGATGATCTGGGTGGTAGGCCCAAATGATGCGACGATAAAACGTATTATTGTAGAAGATGACGGGATTGTCTCCGGCAACGAACGTTATTGTGACGGCATATACGATGTGTTCATGGACTTCAGATACCGTGAATGGCACAGAGTTCACAGCCCCGAAGGATATCCGCCCGGCAAGGCACGCTCCCCATATCTGGACACGCCGGAGCGGTTGCCATGCCGCACACGGAAGTTGAAAGTAAGCGGCGGAGGCAGGGGTTTATACCGCGTATTCATAGTGGGCAGTTGGGACCACTGGGTAAGCATAACACCCGACCGGCCAATTCCAACCGGAGTGCATCCCGGCCCCGGAACGCTTTACGTGCACAAGGACCGTTTTGAAGAGGCATATTTTTACATACCGCCTGCGGTAAAAGATATAATGGTAAGCGTCAGCGAGGAGATACAGCCGTTCAACTGGAATGTGACGCTTGAGGACGAGACGGGCAATGTGCTGGGAAAAACAACGCCCCGGACATTTTTAAGTTATATTCTGCATACGCCTGAAAAAGGCGACAGCGTTTGCCGGCTCAGAGTGAAGGGGCATACGGAGGGGGCATGTTTAAACATAATAGGCGTGCCGTTTGTGCTTACACCCGACAGGGAGACGGCGAGGAAGATAGCGGGGGGATTACAGGTTGACGGCAAGGAACGCCAGACGTTCCACCACCATCAACGGATAATTAACAAATGGATAGATACCCTGACGGCAAAAGACGTTACAATAGACATAAAAACACCTGATCTGGATGCGATAGAAGATAAAGAGTTAAGGGATTTGATGGAGAAAGCGCCCGGGTTGCTGGCATCACAGAACCTGGAATTTGGGACACCGGAGTTTGGTTCTTTCCCGGAGAAACAACCGGGTATTAGATTTGAAACCCTTAACAACCTTGCGAAATTAGCCGGCCGGAAAGATGCTGATAATCCATATTAT
>JBDRSI010000241.1:0-5794 GCA_043825055.1 Verrucomicrobiota bacterium | reverse complement strand
CGAACGAAGTGAGGAATCTCCAATTGCCACAACCCGTTGATATGCTTGAGATTCCTCGGGGTTGTGCCCCTCGGAATGACACGATGCGACGTGTTGCCCTAATTTGAACCATGCCGACTTATGTAAATAAGGCCGGGAGTGTTTTATATGGGATTGATCGTTCAGAAATTTGGCGGCAGCTCGGTGGCGGACGCGGCCTGTATCCGGCGCGTAGCTTCCCGGGTTCTGGAAACCCACCAAGGCGGGCACCAGGTCGTGGTGATTGTCAGCGCGATGGGTGACGCCACGGATGACCTGATCAAGTTGGCGCATCAGATCACCGCTACGCCCAGCGATCGGGAAATGGACATGCTCATGTCCACGGGCGAGCAGGTATCCGTGGCCATGCTGGCGATGGCCCTGCATGCCATGGGGGCGGACGCCATTTCACTAACCGGTCCCCAGGCCGGGATTTTTACCGATGCCATGCATCGCAAGGCCAAGATTATGGGGATTAATCCCCGGCGGGTCTGGAAGCATTTGAAGGCCGGTCAAATCGTGATCGTGGCCGGATTCCAGGGACAGACGCCGAAGCACGATATTACGACGTTAGGGCGGGGCGGTTCCGATACCACCGCGGTGGCTTTGGCCGCCGCATTGAAGGCCGACCGATGCCAGATTTTTACCGACGTCGAGGGTGTCTATTCGGCTGATCCGCGCATCGTCAAAAAGGCCTGCAAGCTAGACGAAATCGCGTATGATGAGATGCTCGAACTGGCCAGTCTGGGCGCCAAGGTGCTTGTGTCGCGGTCGGTCGAGTTTGCCAAGAAATACGGCGTGGAGCTGGAAGTGTTGTCCAGTTTTTCCAAGGCGCCGGGAACCATCGTAAAAGAAGAGGTCAAGAGTATGGAAGATATCGTTGTCAGAGGCGTTTCGGCGGATAAAGACGAGGTCAAAATCACCCTGGCGGGCGTGCCCGATCATCCGGGTGTGGCGGCGCGGCTGTTCAAGGATTTGGCCGGCGCCAGCATCAATATAGACATGATCGTTCAGAACATCAGTGCCCAGGGGATAACGGATATTTCGTTCACCGTGCCCGAGGAAGATCTGGCCAAGACGCGGCGCGTGATGCAAACCGCGGCCAAAGGTGTGGGGGTGCATGCCGTGAACGTGGATGCGGACATTGCCAAGGTCAGTATCGTGGGGGTGGGTATGCGCGGCCATTCGGGCGTTGCCTTCCAGATGTTCAAGACGCTGGCCGAACAGGGCATCAATATTCTTATGATTTCGACCTCCGAGATCAAAATCTCGGTGATCGTCCGCAAAGCGCTGGCCGATAAGGCCATGATTGCCCTGCACAAGGCGTTTCGATTGGACAAGGCCCGCGTTGCGCGGGGCAAGCCGGCGGCCAAGGCCAAAGTCCGGCGGAAATGATCAGGAGGGCTGAGAAATGAAGAACGTCCAAATCTATGATACGACCCTGCGTGACGGCATGCAGGGGGAAGGTGTTTCACTTTCCGTTGCCGGTAAAATCCGTGTGGCCCTGCGGCTGGATGAGTTTGGCGTTGATTATATCGAGGGCGGATTTGCCGCTTCCAACCCGAAGGACATTGAGTTCTTTCGGGAAATCCGGATGAAGAAATTCAAGCATGCCAAAGTGGCGGCCTTTGGCAGTACACGCCACGCCCGCACGCCGGTGGGCGAGGACCAGGGCATCCTGAAAATGATCGAGGCGCAGGCATCCGTTGTCACCATCTTCGGGAAGGCCTGGCGCCTGCATGTGAACGATGTCCTGCGGACAACCGAGAACGAAAACCTGGCCATGATCCGGGACACGGTGGCCTATCTAAAACAGCGCGGCCGCGAGGTGATCTACGATGCCGAACATTTCTTTGATGGCTATAAAGACAGTCCGACTTATGCGATGGCCACTCTGCGCTCGGCCCTGGAGGCCGGCGCGGATTGCCTGGTGCTGTGCGATACCCGCGGGGGCTGTCTGCCGCATGAAATCGCCGATATTACCCGTGCCGTGGTCGCGGCCGTGGCGATGAGAGTGGGTATTCACTGTCACAACGATGCCGAGCTGGCGGTCGCCAATTCCATCGAGGCGGTGCGGGTCGGCGCCATCCAAGTGCAGGGCACGATCAACGGCTACGGTGAGCGTTGTGGCAACGCCAACCTGTGCGCGATTATCCCCAGCCTGGTGCTGAAGTTGGGATGTGCCTGCCGTTGTAAGGACAATTTGGGTGGATTGATGGATCTATCGCGGTTTGTGGACAATGTGCTGAACACGCTCCATGCCCGCCAGGCCGCCTACGTGGGGGAAAGCGCATTTGCCCATAAGGCGGGTATGCACGTCAATGCCGTGGAAAAAAATCCCCGCAGTTTTGAGCATGTTCCGCCGGAAACAGTGGGCAACGCACGCCGCATCCTGATTTCGGAGCTTTCGGGCGGCAGTAACATTCTGCTCAAGGCCATCGAAATGGGCGAGGACATAAGCAAGTCCTCTCCGGAAATCCGGGAGGTGCTCAACAAGCTGGAGCAATTGGAAAAGAAGGGTTACCAATTTGAGTCGGCGGACGCCTCTTTCAAGATCCTGATCCAGAAAGTTTTGAAGCGCCATAAGGCCTTCTTTGAATTGGAAGGCTATCGCGTGATTGTCGAAAAACGCGGCAAGCACGAACCCTGCCTGTCGGAAGCGACCATCAAGGTGAAAGTCGGCAACGAGATCGAACATACGGCCGGCGAGGGCGATGGACCCGTCAATGCCCTGGATAATGCCCTGCGCCGGGCCTTGACACGGTTCTACCCGGCGATCGCCAAGGTGGCGCTCACCGATTTCAGCGTACGCATTCTTGATCCCAAGGAGGCGACGGCCGCCAAGACACGGGTGATCATCGAATCCAGCGATGGCAAGGATACCTGGAGCACGGTGGGCGTTTCCGAAAATATTATCGAAGCCTCCTGGGAGGCCCTGGTGGATGGCGTGGAATACAAGCTCTTCAAGGACGAGCAGACCCGGCGCCGGAGGCGCGTGAAGCGTTGAGCGTGAAGCGTGCGGAAGACGGATGCCTGACGCCGGACGACGGACGCCGGACGACGGACCGAATTCGAGCACACTGCCCGGAGACAAACATCAAATTGAGTTGTGGGCATAGCCCGCATTGGAATTACCGATGTTCGAACTTGATAAAACGTACGATGCCCAAAAAGTGGAAGATAAGTGGTATGCCCGCTGGCTGGCAAAAAAGGCTTTTCATGCTGAGGCCGGCCGCGGTGGGAAGCCCTATACCATTGTGATCCCGCCCCCCAACGTGACGGGCATCCTGCACATGGGTCATGCGCTGAACGTCACGATCCAGGACATCCTCATCCGCTGGCGTCATATGCAGGGCCGTAACACGCTCTGGTTGCCCGGCACGGACCATGCCGGCATCGCGACCCAGAACGTCGTGGAACGCGCGCTCCGCAAGGAGGGCAAAACACGCTCTGACCTGGGCCGCGAACAGTTTGTCAAGCGGGTCTGGGAATGGCGCGCGCAGTTCGGCTCGACGATTATCCAGCAGTTAAAGAAACTGGGGGCTTCCTGCGACTGGGATCGCGAGCGGTTTACCATGGACGAGGGGCTCAGCGACGCCGTGGCGGAAGTCTTTGTGCGGCTATATGATAAGAAACTTATTTATCGCGGCAACTATATTATCAACTGGTGTCCGCGCTGTCATACGGCGCTCTCCGACGAGGAAAGCGTGCATGTGGAAACGGCCGGCAAACTGTATTACATTCGTTACCCGTTGAAAAAAGGGCAGAAAAAAGATTCCGTCGTGGTGGCCACGACCCGTCCGGAAACGCTCCTGGGGGACGTGGCCGTGGCCGTCAACCCCCGCGATGAACGCTACGCGCACCTGAAGGGCAAGCTTTTTTTACTCCCTATCCTGGATCGGCCGCTGACCGTGATCGAGGACGACTTTGTGGACCCGGAGTTCGGCACCGGCGTGGTCAAGGTGACGCCTGCCCACGATCCCAATGACTTTGAAATTGGCCAGCGGCACAACCTGATGCCGATTAACGTCATGCATGAGGACGGCACGATGAACGAAAACGCCGGGCCATACAGCGGTCTGGATCGTGTTGAATGCCGCCGGCAGATTGTGGAGGATCTGACCAAAGAGCGCCTGATTGAAAAAATCGAGGACCATGCCCATGCCGTGGGACATTGTTACCGATGCGACACGGTCGTCGAACCGCGTCTGTCCTTGCAGTGGTTTGTGCGCATGAAGCCCTTGGCCCGGCCCGCCATTGAGTCTGTCAAGGATGGACGCATTCAGTTTATGCCCGAACGGTGGACCAAGGTCTATCTCGACTGGATGGAAAATATACGCGACTGGTGTATTTCGCGTCAGATCTGGTGGGGGCACCGGATTCCGGTGTTTTACTGTGAGGCCTGCCGCCACGAGTGGGCCGCCAAAGGCCATCCGGCCGCCTGCCCGGCCTGTGGTTCCAAAGGCTTCCAGCAAGACGAGGACGTGCTCGACACGTGGTTTTCGTCGTGGCTGTGGCCGTTCAGCACATTGGGGTGGCCCGCGCCGAACAAGGACTTGGCGTTTTATTATCCCACCAATACCCTGGTTACCGGCTCGGAAATAATCTTCTTCTGGGTGGCGCGCATGATCATGGCCGGCTTGGAATTCATGGGCGATATTCCCTTCCGCACCGTCTATATCCATGGCACGGTCCGGGATGACACGGGCCGTAAGATGAGCAAGAGTCTGGGCAATTCCATTGACCCGCTGGCGATCATCAAGGATTTCAGCGCCGATGCCCTCCGCTTCAGCCTGGTCATGGTTACAGCCGTGGGCCAGGATGTGCACCTGGCCAAGGAAAAATTCGAGTTGGGGCGCAATTTTCTGACCAAGCTCTGGAATGCCGCCCGGTTCATGCAGATGCATAACAAGGATGCCCCGGTCCATCTCGCAGCAATAACCTTCAATCCCGACCTGCTTACACCGGACGACAAGCACATCCTGGCCCGCCTGCATGACACAATTACGGCCTGCACGGAGAATCTGGAACGGTGTCGGTTTAACGATCTGGCCAAAGCCCTGTATGAATTCGTATGGCACCAGTTCTGCGACTGGTACATCGAATATGCCAAGATCGGGCTCAACGCGGAAGACCCCGCCCGGCGTGCGCAGACCTTGGCCGTCATGCATTATGTCTTTGCCAATGCCTTGACACTTCTGCATCCCATCATTCCCTTCGTCACGGAAGAACTCTGGCATGCCATGGACTACGGCGCCGAGGATAATTCCATCATGGCGGGGCCTTGGCCCAAAGCTTTTGACATGGATGAACTGGGCAAGTGGGGGATTGATAGCCGCACGGTGGAATACGTGGAAAACAAGCATGACCTGATCCGCGTCGGGCGGACTCTACGAGCCGATTACGGTATTTCGCCTGCTCTGAAAATCCGGTACATCATTCGGCCGGAGAATGCCAGCATGACCGAACTCCTGCGGGCCGATGGGGCCTCAATTGCTTTCCTGTTGCGCGCGGAATCGCTGAGTGTTGATCCGGACTTCCACCCGGTCCGCATGATCAACGGAATCAGCAAGCTGGGCACCATTTTTATCCCGATCGAGGGTTTAATTGACGTGCAGGCGGAAGTCCAGCGTCTGAACGGTCAATTGACCAAAGCCTCCGGTGATCTCACGTTCGTTACCCGTAAATTGGAAAGCGTCGAGTTTGTGCAGCGGGCCCCGGCCGAAGTTATCGAGCAACAACGGGCGCGCAAACAGGAACTCCAGGATAAGTGTGC